>JBBDND010000229.1:0-2473 GCA_040877865.1 Bacteriovoracaceae bacterium
AAAGAGCGGCGACTTATTCTTTGATCTTGTCATGAATCCCATTGTCTTCGGGGTTTTTAAGGGCGCCCGCCATCCAATCGGCCAAGCTCTTCATGTGAGATTCATTCAACCCTCGCGTGGTCAAGGCGGGAGTTCCAATTCTCAGGCCGGAAGTGACAAAAGGGGAGCGCTTGTCTTGTGGAACCATGTTTTTATTGGCGGTGACGCCCACAGACTCCAAAAGTTTCTCAGCGTCTTTGCCGCTCATGTTCACCGAGTCGGTCTTAATCAAAAGAAGATGGTTGTCAGTGCCTCCAGAAACCAGCTCAATTCCGTGGCCGAGCAAATGTTCGCCCAGGGCCTGGGCGTTTTTCACCACTTGAGCCTGGTAGTCCTTAAACTTTGGATGAAGCGCTTCATGAAAAGCCACCGCCTTGGCGGCGATAACATGCTCCAGCGGTCCGCCTTGGATGCCTGGAAAGATATTTGAGTTCAGTTTCTTGCCCCACTTTTCATTGGAAAGAATAAGGCCGCCTCTTGGTCCTCGCAAAGTTTTATGAGTGGTGGAAGTGACTAAATCCGCAAGCCCCACCGGGGAGTCGTGAAGGCCCGCCGCGATTAATCCGGCTATGTGGGCCATGTCCACCATAAAAAGCGCTCCCACGCTGTCGGCGATCTCTTTCATTTTGGCAAAGTCGATCTTTCGCGGATAGGCGCTGGCGCCGCCCACTATCATTTTGGGGTTATTCTCTTTGGCCAGTTTGGCCATCTTGTCATAATCGATTAATTCGGAGTTGTGATCAAGTCCGTAACTGACAAATTTAAAAAGCTTGCCCGAGAAATTGACCGGCGAGCCGTGGGTGAGATGTCCGCCTTCGCTTAGATCCATTCCCAGCACCGTGTCGCCGGGATTTAGAGCGGCGAAGTACGCGGCCATATTGGCCTGAGACCCCGAGTGAGGCTGCACATTGGCGTATTCGGCGCCAAAAAGTTTTTTCGCTCTTTCAATGGCCAACGCCTCGGCTTTGTCCACAAATTCGCATCCGCCGTAATATCTTTTGCCAGGGTATCCTTCCGCGTACTTGTTGGTAAGACAAGATCCTTGAGCCTCCATGACCGCTTGGGAGCAGTAATTTTCGGAAGCAATGAGCTCCAGTCCTTCTTCCTGCCTTTTTTGTTCCTGATTGATGAACCCCAGAATCTCGGGGTCGGTGGATTCTAAAAAACTCATGCTAGGCCTCGTATCTTTTAAAAAGGGTGGTCGAGTTGGTTCCGCCAAAACCAAAAGAATTGTTTAAAGCGTATTGAATGTCTTTTTTCTTTGCCTGGTTGGGAACATAATTGAGATCGCACTTCTCGTCTTGATTGTCCAAGTTTATAGTGGGAGGCAAAAGGCCTTCCTGCAGCGCTTTTATGCAGACAACCGATTCCAAACCGCCGGCGGCTCCCAATAAATGTCCGGTCATAGACTTGGTGGAACTAACGTCAAGATTTTTTGCGTGCTCTTCAAACACCATTTTTATGGCCTTTGTTTCCGCGATGTCTCCGACGGGAGTGGAAGTGCCGTGAGCGTTGACATACCCAACCTCTTCTTTTTGTATCCCGGCCATTTCCAAGGCTTGCCGCATGCAGGGAATGGTTCCCCCTCCCTCGGGATGGGGCGATGTGATGTGATAGGCGTCGGCGGTGGCGCCAAACCCCACAATCTCGGCCAAAATGTTAGCCCCGCGAGCCTTGGCTTTCTCCAAGTTTTCCAAAATGAGAATCCCGGCGCCTTCTCCCATGACAAACCCGTCGCGTTCTTTGTCAAAAGGCCTCGAGGCTTTTTGTGGATCGTCATTTCTCTTTGAAAGCGCTTTCATGGAGTTAAAGCCCGCAAAGGGAAGCCCCGTCAACACCGCTTCCGACCCTCCGACGACCATGGCGTCTTGGCGTCCAAGCATAATTTCTGTGGCGCCGGTTCCAATGGCGTGGGCGGCGCTGGCGCAAGCGCTGGAGACGGTGTAGTTAATTCCTTTAAAGTTGTACTTCATGCTTATTTTCCCGGTGGACATATTGGGAATGAACGAAGGAATGAAAAAGGGCGACACTCTTCTTGGACCTCTTTCAAGGTAAGTCTTGGTGGTGGCTTCCATGAAGGGAAACCCTCCGAGTCCGGTTCCAAGCACCGCGCCCACCTTGTAGGGATCAAACTTGGTTTCAAGAAGGCCGGATTGTTTTAGAGCTTCGTCGGTGGAGTGAAGAGCGAAGTGAATGAAGCGGTCAAACCTTGCCTGCTCCCTCGCGTCCAATATGTCTTCCGAGATTTGAAAGTTTTTGACTTGTCCGGCGATGCGCACCGGCCACATCTTTTCGTCAACGTCCATAAGACTGGATATGCCGCTTTTGCCGGCCGTTAGATTTTTCCAGACTTCTTGAAGATTGTTCCCGGCGCCGCATATGGCGCTGATTCCTGTTACGGCCACACGATTCATGATCGCTCCTTGCATAATAA
>JBBDND010000230.1:0-13679 GCA_040877865.1 Bacteriovoracaceae bacterium
TTCTTAATAAGATGGACCGAATGGGCGCCGGAGCTGAAAAAGGCGCCAGAGAATTAAAGGAAAAACTTCACCACAACGCTGTTCTTATGCAAATACCCATCGGAGCTGAGGAAGACTTCGCCGGCGTGGTCGACCTAGTCACCAAAGAAGCCTATTACTTTGACGGCGACAACGGCGAAAATGTGAGAGTGGAGGAATGTCCGGCGGACTTGGTTGGCCTAATGGAAGAAAAAAGAGCGGCCATGCTTGACGAGGTGTCGGCTTTTGACGACGAAGTCATGGAAAAGTACCTTGAAGGCGAAGAGCTTACGGAAGAAGAAATTCATAAATGTGTTAGAAACGGCGTCAACTCGCTTGAGCTGACTCCTGTTTACATGGGCTCCGCTTTTAAAAATAAAGGCGTTCAACCGCTGTTAAACGCGGTTGCCAGATACCTGCCATCTCCGCTTTCCGCCGCCAAGCCAAGCGGCCTTAAAAAGACAAAAGAAGGCGAAGTTAAAATCACTCTCGAGCCCGACTTTGAGAAGCCTCTTGTCTGCATGGCGTTTAAAATCACCGACGAACAGTTTGGTCAGCTTACTTACACTCGAATTTATCAAGGAACCCTTAACAAGGGCGAGACTATCTGGAACACCAGAACTGGCAAAAAAGTCAGAATTGGCAGAATGGTTCGAATGAACTCAAACGATAGAGACAATATCGATTCCGCCAGCGCCGGCGACATTATCGCAATGGTTGGGATTGACTGCGCTTCAGGGGACACTTTTGTCGGCAGGGACGACATGCTGAATATTTCCTGTGAAGGAATGCACATTCCAATTCCGGTTATTGAATTGTCTATTAAAGCAAAAGACAAAGACCAACAGGCAAAAATGGCAAAAGGTTTAAACCGCTTTAGAAAGGAAGATCCGACTTTTCACGTCTTTACAGATGAAGAGTCTGGAGAAACAAGAATCGCGGGAATGGGCGAGCTTCACTTGGAAATTTATGTTGAAAGACTTAAGCGCGAATACAAAGCCGACGTTGAAGTCGGAGCTCCTCAAGTTAACTACAGAGAGACCATTAGAATGGAAGCTCCGTTTGATTACACTCACAAAAAGCAAACTGGCGGATCCGGGCAGTTCGGCCAAGTTGTGGGAGCGATTCGTCCGCTTCCCGCGGATAAAAAAGAAAGAGAGGATCAAAACTTCAAATTCAACAATAAGATCAAGGGCGGATCGATTCCTTCCGAATTCATTGGGGCCTGTGAAAAAGGTTTTGAGGACATTATGGAGAAAGGACCTCTTGCGGCCTTCCCGCTTATCGATGTTGAAGTCGATCTGGTCGACGGCAAATACCACGATGTTGACTCAAGCGACATGGCTTTTAGAATCGCTTCCCGCCAAGCGATGAGACAGGCCATTAGGAAAGCTTCGCCAGTTCTTCTTGAGCCGTTTATGCAAGTTCAAGTTGAAACTCCCGACGATTTCCAGGGGTTCGTTATTGGCGACCTTTCCTCTAGACGAGGCCTTATCCAGGGATCGGAGACGGGCAATGACGGAGAAACCATTGTTAACGCCCAGGTCCCTCTTTCGGAGATGTTTGGTTATTCAACCGATTTACGATCGGGGACGGCCGGCAAGGCGACTTACACCATGGAATTCGCCGAGTATAAAGAATGTCCCGCCAATGTGCAGGCTCAGGTTATAAAAGAGAGAGAAGAAAAACTCGCTTCTGACGACGAATAAAAAAGATTAAAAAAGAATAGAACTGAAAGGGGGGGGCCGATGGCCCCCCTTTTTTGTTATAAGTTTTACTTATATCAATAGACAAATCCGGCCGCTTGTGATTGTATGCCGCGATGATAGAGTCTTCCCAATTACAAGTTCTTATGGCCTTAAATCGCGCCGACAGCCTCTCCCAGGCGGCGGAGATGTTGGGCATTACCCAATCGGCCGTAAGCCAGAATCTTAAGTCAATGGAATCCAAAGTGGGGTTTTCCGTTATCACCCGACAGGGCAAGAAAATGGTGCTAACCCCTGGAGGAAGAAAGCTCGCCCGTCTTTCTAAAACTTATTCAAAACGATTTGACGATTTAATCAGCGAAATTCAACAGGAAAAAAATAAAATCATCGGCGGAATCGCCTTGGGAACCATGTTTGGACTGGGCAAGAGCTGGGTCGCCCACCGCATGATTGAATTTGCCGGCCACTTTGACCATTTGTCGGTGAAAGTTCAAATGGATTTTCCGGACAAACTGATTCAGGGGTTTGAGTTAAGGGATTATGATTGTTTAATTTTGCCAAGTCATTTGACGCCCGCCCATTCCGAGTCAAAGATCTTGCACACGGAAATGGCGACCTTGGTTTTTCCCGACCGGCCTGAGTTTAACATTACTTCCAAGAGTTCTTTGAAGGAAATTTTGGACTTCCCTTTGATCTTTTTTGAAGACAAGGATCCACTCTTCAATATCTGGTGTCGCGAAAAGTACGGGCACGTTCCCAGGAGTGTTGCTCCCACGTTGGTGATAAACGCCTTTGGCCAAATGCTGCAAGCGGTTCACGAGGGCCTTGGAGTTGCGGTCATTCCAACCCATGTTTTTAAACGCTCTTATTTTAAAGACAAGGTTAAAACGCTGGGGAAAAAATTTGATATCCAGAGTTCGGTCTTTAATTTCATCTATCACGCCGAGGACAAAGACGCGCTTAAGATAGACACTGTTTACAACTTCCTTTTAAAGGAAGTCGAAAACCTGAATATTTAGCATGATTGATTTTAGCCGTTTTCAAAAAGCTTTGCCCGCCCAAGTCTTGGAGCTGCTGGATTTTTTTAACCAAAACGGATTCAAGGCCGGCATTGTGGGTGGAATCCCCCGAGATTATGTCAATCAAATGAGTGTGGGCGACGATTTTGACGTTGAATTGCGGCCAGTGGAAGAGAAGGATTTTCTGGAACGCTTCAAATTTATGGCTCTCTCTTTAGAAAGCCGCCACGAAATTCGCGAGAAGGGCTATTCAGTTTACGAAGTTGTTTTTGACAAATGTTCTGTTGAGTTTAGCCTGCCACGGATTGAAATCTTTAAAAACAAAGTCCACCACTCGAACTTCAAAGCCAAATACATTCCAGACGCGTCCTACTCTGAGGGGTTTAAGCGAAGAGATTTTACCGTTAACGCCATTATGTTTGAGAGATGGGAGGGCGAGTGGCGGCTGCGCGATCCCCTTGAGGGAGTTAAGGACATCAAGAACACAGTTCTGCGGCCGTGTGACAATCAGAGCTTTGTTAAAGATCCCGTGCGTTTTTTGCGGGCTGTCCGCTTTGAGCTCAAGTTGGGTTTTAATTTTGATTTGAATTTGACAACTCTTGTGAAAAATATGGAATTGGCTCCGAGTCTTCACTATTTAAAGACGGAGGCCTTAAAAAGCCAAATGCCGCTTTGTTTTCTATACAAATGCTTTGAGCTGAGGCCCAATCATTTTTCTTTCGAGTTTCTTGCGCCTTTTCAAGAACAGATTAAAAGATACGAAGAAAGCGTCAAGGCCTTGGATTTGAGAGAACATGTGGGAGCGGCCCTTTTTCTTCCGATGAAAATTCGCTCCCAGGCGCTGAAGCGCCTGGGAGAAAAGGACAAAGGCTTGATTGATTTGAATTTAAAAGAGGTGAATTTAGGCCTTGCTCTGTCAAAGACTTTGAGCGATTTAAACCGGATGAATTGGGTTGCCGGTCTCTTGGCCCTGCTTCATAAAAGTCCTGAATTAAATAAAGAGCGCTTGCGCTGGATTTTAAAAGAAGAGGGCTCTGAATTTGATATTGATTTTATTGAGAAATACAACCAACTTTCCGCGCTTCCCGATAGCAACGTTCCCAATCATTTAAAACGTTTTGACGTGTTTAAAAAGAAGCTTGAGCTGATCGCTCAGAAGTGATCTAGCTTAGCCGCTTAAGAAAGAAGCTGGAAAAGCCGAATAGCAAGTGTGAAGACAATACTTGCGCTTATTTATCTTTTTACTGTCTCTTGCAATCAACCTGAGGGGCGAAAGCCCAGTTCTTTAACCTTTGAAGGTTTTTTGCACGCCAATTCCTGCATGCAAGGCGCCAGCTATGTCATGTACAATGACAAGACTTACAAACTTGGAAGCAAGTCAGTATCCGAGGTGGGCTCCTTGATTGAAGCAAGCTCCCAGAAGAACCTGTCGCGCGCTCCCACCGCGGTTTCCGGCTGCGAAAAAATTTACAAAATGCGCTTTAATGGCGAGTTTGAAAAAGAGAGCTCCATGACAGGATACGGCAATGACGAAATCGATCTTGTTGTGCAAATTTATCATTTCCAACTAATCTAAGTTTATGAAATTACGTGCTTTCTCATTTTACTATCGGCCCTGATGCGGGTATGATCTGGCGAAATGATTATCATAAAAGAGGTGTTTAATGAGCGCGCAAAACCATTTAAAATTAAAAGGAATTGAATTTACGGAATTTAGCTCCGAGGATCCACAGTCTCTTCACGAACTTTTTCTTGCCTTCGGCTTTTCACGTTTGATGCGGCATAAAGAGAAAAAAATCGACCTGTATTTGCAAAACGACATCGTTTTTCTTTTAAACTACGAGCCTCAGTCTTTCGGAACGCATTTTTACAAACAACACGGGCCCTGCGTGAGCTCTATGGGATGGAGAGTTGAAGACGGCAATTACGCCTTGGAGAAAGGCGTGGAAAGAGGCGCTAAAAACGCTCAAGAAAAAATCGATTACATAAGCGACGGCAAGGACATCCCCGCCATTTATGGCATTGGGGACAGTCTTATTTATCT
This sequence comes from Bacteriovoracaceae bacterium, assembly GCA_040877865.1. Classification (GTDB taxonomy): domain Bacteria; phylum Bdellovibrionota; class Bacteriovoracia; order Bacteriovoracales; family Bacteriovoracaceae; genus UBA845. The sequence goes on from JBBDND010000230.1 coordinate 4,788, forward strand.
TATAGACAACTTTGAAGATGACAATCGTTATCAGAAAATGGGCTTTGAAGCGCTTTCAAATCCAGACAAGGTTCCCAGCATGGGCTTTGAGTTTGTGGATCACTTGACCAATAATGTTGAGGACGGAACCATGAAAAAGTGGTCTGATTTTTATAAGGATGTTTTTGGTTTCACTGAAGTTCGATATTTTGACATCAAAGGCGCCAAAACGGGATTGACGTCGTACGCGTTACGCTCGCCGGACGGCAGCTTCTGTATTCCCATCAACGAGGGCTCCGACAAAAAATCTCAAATTAACGAGTATCTGGAAGAGTACAAAGGCGCCGGAGTTCAGCATATCGCTTTTCACACCAGCGATATTATAAAATCCGTTGAATCCGTGTCTCAAAAAGGAGTGGAAACTCTCGATATGGACGATCAATACTATCAAGAAGTTTTTGAGCGCGTTCCCAACGTTACAGAAGATCATAAAAAGCTACAGGAGCTGCAAATACTGGTGGACGGAGACGAGGAAGGTTATTTACTGCAAATCTTCACCAAGAATGTGATTGGTCCCATCTTTTTTGAAGTTATTCAAAGAAAGAATCATCTGGCTTTCGGCGAAGGCAATTTCGGGGCGCTTTTTAGATCAATTGAGCGCGACCAACAAAAACGCGGTTACTTAGACTAAAACTAGAAATTAAACTCGGGCGGACCGCAAGGTCCGCTCATCATTTTTCAAATTTTCATCCCTATTCATTGCTCGAAAAAGACGTTCTAATCTACCCATAAGTAGATATAAAAAAAGTGTTCTACGATAAAGGAGAGTTCAATGAAAGCTTTAACCATGTCGCTATTGACCGTTTTGCTTATTTCTCTATCAAGCTGCGCCGGCGGGCCGAAAGAAGAAAGCTTTGGAGAGTCTGTTGACTCGGCGGCCATTACCACTAGAGTAAAAACGAAATTATTGCAAGACGATAAAGTTTCAGGAACGGAGATTCAAGTCGAGACCTATAAAGACAATGTCCAATTAAGCGGATTTGTAAACAGCAAGGAAGAGAGAACCAGGGCCGAGCGGCTGACGGCGCAAGTGCCCGGAGTGCGCCAGATCACCAATCAAATTCAGGTAAGGGGAGAGTAGTCTTCTAGAACCTAACCCCTTTAAAATTGTCCACCACGCGTCCCACTTCAAAGTGGGACGTTTTTTTGTCGTTTAAAAAAGTTTTCAACTTTTTGGGATTTTTGGTTGCGATAACCATGCCCATTCCCATGTTGAAAGTTTTGTATAATTCATTCCTTGAGCAACTTGCCCGCTCAATGACAATTTGCATATGTTTGGGAAGCTTTTGAATTTCAGGCAAGGAGTCTAATTGGTAGCCAAAACTTTCATTCATGCGGGGAATGTTTTCAACTCCTCCTCCTGTAATGTTGGCAATGCCGGTAATTTCGTCTTGAAGCTCTTTTAATATTTCTTGAATCAATCTCACATAAATGGTGGTGGGAGTCAGACAATCCTTTTTCAACTCGGTTTCGCGCTCTTTAATGAGCTTTCTTATCAAGGAGTAGCCGTTGGAGTGAAAACCGGAGCTTTTCAGAGCGATCAATGAATCGCCAGACTTTATTCGTCCGCCGTCCACCACGTCTTTTTTAAAGACTTCTCCCACGCTAAAGCCGGCCAGGTCATAATGCTTTGGCGCGTACATGTCAGGCATTTCCGCCGTTTCCCCTCCGATCAAGGCCATGCCTGATTGTTTGCAACCTTCAACAATCCCCTTTATCACCGCCTCGCTGGTTTTTAGCTCCAATTGGCCGGAGGCGAAATAGTCTAAAAAAAACAAAGGCCTTGAGCCATTGCATATAAGATCGTTGGCGCACATGGCGACCAAGTCGACGCCAATTGTCTCGTGAAAATCCAAGTCGATAGCCAGCTTTAATTTGGTGCCCACCCCGTCGGTGGAGGCCGACAAATATCTTTGCTCGTCCATCTCATACATGGCCGCGAAGCCGCCCAAATCGGTTTTCACCCTGTGGTTAAGGGTTTCTCCCACCATGGATTTTATTCTTTTGACGAAAAGATCGCCTTTCTCAATGTCCACACCCGCTTCTTTGTAATCCATGTCCAGTCCTCTTAGTCCAGTCCTCTTATTAGTGCCTAAAATGCCTTCTACCCGTAAAGGCCATGGCGATGCCGAACTCGTCGCAGGCGGCGATGACTTCTTTGTCTTTGATGGAGCCCCCCGGCTGCACGATATTTTTGATATTGTATTCGTTGGCCGTGTCCACACTGTCTCTAAAGGGAAAAAAAGCGTCGGAGACCATGATCGACTCCTCAATTTTCGCGTCTTTCTTGTCGCGAAAGCGGGGGATGGTCAACTGCCTCAAACTGTCCAGGCGGTTGGGCTGCCCCATGCCGGCTCCTGTCAGCCAAAAATCCCCCTCGTCAGTTTGGGAGACCAGGCAGATGGCGTTGCTTTTTAAATGTTTGCAGGCGGCGCCGCCAAAACGGGCCAAGGGAAGAAGTTCTTCGTCGAATTTTTTCTTCGTCACAAATTGCAACTCTCGATCCAGTACGTGATCTTCCTCTTGAACCAACATTGCCCCGCTGACGCTGCGGTAAACCTGCTCAATGGATTCGCGCTTTTTTGGAGCGAGCTCAATTACCCTTAGATTTTTCTTCTTGGAAAAAGCTTCCAGCGCCTCAGGAGCAAAAGAAGGGGCCACAACAATTTCAATGAATTTGTCCGAGAGCCACTTGGCCTGCTCTAGCTCCACTTCATAATTGAAGCAGATGATGCTTCCAAAGGCGCTGACCGGATCGCCGGCCCAGGCAAGCTTTAAGGCCTGGGTTTTTGAATGCGCAAGGGCAAGCCCCGCGGGATTGAGGTGTTTGACCAAGGAGACGCATCGTAGAGCGTCCTTTTCCACGCTATAATAAGCGTCATAACACGACTTCCAGGCCGCGTCCAAGTCCAAGATGTTGTTGTACGAGAGCTCTTTGCCTTGATGAATTTTCGCGTCTACCAGCGATTGGTTATTGGTGTTTTCCAACTTGAACAAATTGGCTGATTGATGCGGGTTTTCTCCATAGCGTAATTTCTTTTTATTGGTTAATTGAGCGCTTGCGCTTTCCGCGTTTGAAAGGGTTTTAAAAATCATTTCGTCATAGCGGGAAGTCAGCTGGAAGGCTGATAAAGCAAGAGCTTTGTTGTAGTTTTGGTCTATGTTTGAGGTTTTGAATTTTTGAATGAATTCTCCGTATTGGGAGGGGCCGGTCAAAACGCTTATGCTTTCATGATTTTTAGCCGCGGCCCTGATCATAGAGGGGCCCCCAATGTCTATTTGCTCAATTAGCTGGTCCAGTTCGGCGTTCTCTCGCGCCGCTTTTTCAAATTGATACAGATTGCAGACAACCAAATCAATCGGCTCAACTCCAAGATCTTTTGCTTGAGCTTGATGGTCTTGGTCTTCTCTTTTAAAGAGCAAGGCCGAGCCGATTTGAAAACTGATGGTTTTCATTCTTCCGCCAAAAGCCTCCGGGTTGCCTGTGACTTTTTCAATGGGCGTTATGGGGATCCCCATTTCCTGTATTTTCTTGGCGGTTCCGCCGGTTGAAATAATCTCGACTTGACGCTCATGCAAGGCGGCGACAAGCTCTTTCAATCCGCTTTTGTCGGTAACGCTTATAAGCGCTCTTTTAATCTCTTTCATAAGAGGCCTTCCTTCGTTTTATTAATTTGATTTGAATGGTTAATGGCGTTGGCAAAAATCATGTTTGACGGCGTTGCGCTGTTGAAAGGATTTAGCTCTTCGTCCAAAGCCGCCTCCGGATGCGGCATAAGTCCCAGTACCCTTCCGCTTGGGTCTGTTAGACCGGCGATTTGGCCATAAGAGCCGTTAATGTCGTTTGTGTAGGTGAAAACAATTTGTTTGTTGTCTTTAAGCTTTTGATAAATTTGTTTTTGTCTTTTTTCATCGCCGGCAAAGACTAATTTACCCTCGCCATGTCGGGCGGGCATGAAGAGGCTTGCGGGCAAGTTTTTGGTCCACACGCACACGGAGTCCCAAGTTTGCAGCTCTTCCCAACGGTCGATAAACGCGCCGTCTCGGTTGCCGGCCAAAGTGGCGGATCGCTCTTCCAGGGGGCTGGGCAAAAAACCGAGTTTGACTAAAATTTGAAAGCCGTTGCAAACGCCCAAGATAAGTTTGTCCTTTTTGATGAATTCTTGCATCTCCTTGAATAAATGTTTTTTCAATTTTAGAGCGTAAACCTGGCCTGAATGAATTTCGTCTCCATAAGAGAAGCCTCCCGGCAAGGCCAGAATGTCGTGCTCGGCTAATTTTTGAGGCGCTGATATTAGCTCGTTTAATTGCATAATATGGGCGGAGCCGCCATGCGCCTCAAAAGCTTTGGCGGTTTCGACTTCACAATTGACGCCGTCGCCGGCCAACACTAAAACTTTCGCGCTCATGATTGGCCCCTCCACGCGTTAAACATGTCTTCAAGCTCCACTTGAACTTCGTCACTGAATCCAAGTTGATATTCTTTTTTTGTTTTTCCAATCAACGCGCAATCCGAAGAAAACTTTGTTTCAAAAGCTTTTTGATCTTTTTCTTTCACGCTGACCACCAACAGCCCCAGGCCTTCGTTAACCAATAAGGCAGTTTCATGGGAGTCAATCTGCAAGTCCGCCCCCAATTTGTCGCCAAAACAGCATTCGCAGACGGCGCTTATCAGGCCGCCTTCGGAAATGTCGTGGCAGGATTGGATTAATCCTTCTTTGACGGCGCTGTGGAGATCTTGATATCTTTGGCGGATGATCTTCAGTTCGTCGTCTTGGATGTTATTCACCTGGGCGTCCACGTCGAAAAGTCGCGCAAATTCAGAGAACAAGTACTTTTTATTTTCAATCTTGCCCAATAAGTAAATCCAATCCCCCGCGCGTTTAAAGTTGGTTGTTGTCAAATGTTTTTTGGACTGCACCTTGGCCATAGAGGTGGCGAGAAGGGTGGGCGGCACGGATATCTTCACGGGATTGCCGTGTTCATCCGCGCCGGAAAAATCGTTTTTCATGGAATCTTTGCCGCTCACTAAAGGAGCTCCGTAGATTTTACAAATTTTATAAAGGGCCTCGTTGGCCCGGACTAGACCGGCCAACTTGTGTTCGGCGTCTGGATTGTTCTTCCCAGGCAAAGGATCAGGCCAACAAAAATTGTCCAGTAAGACCAACTTGTCTGGATCGCCGCCGCTTGCCACCACATTTCTTACCGCCTCGTCCACGCTGTGCAAGGCCATTAGATATGGATCAAAATGGGAGTAAAGCGGCTGATTGCCGTTGCCGATGGCAACATAGCCGGAGCCTCCGTGATTTTTTAAAGCGATGACGCCGGCGTCGCTTGGACCTGACTGGGTCTTTCCAGTGAAAGGCTTGATGGCGCTTGCGGCCAGCACTTCATGGTCGTATTGGCGAACCAGGTCTTCTTTGGAGCGAATGTTTGGCCGTTGCAACAGCTCTTTGAGCCAGTTGTTGACTCCACCCTCTAAAGTTTTTCGGGCGCTATTTTTATGCCAAGGAACATGGGGGTTGTTTAGCGGGTCGAACTTCGCTTTCAGTTTCATGGGCGGCAGGCCTTCGTGCAGAAACTCCATATTCAAATCCGCCACCAGGTTTTCTTTAAAATAGATTTTTAATTGTCCATCTTGGGTGAATTCTCCCAAGTCCGTCGCTTCGACCTCCATAGAGGCCGCAAGTTGAATAAAGTCCCGCGCCTTTTCGCGGGGAACGGCAAAACTCATGCGCTCTTGGGACTCGCTAATCATAAGCTCGTAAGGAGAAAGCCCTTCGTACTTCACAGGCGCCAAGGCCAAGTCAATTATTGCTCCGCCGGATATTTGCGCCATTTCTCCGATAGAGGAGCTAAGCCCGCCGGCCCCATTGTCGGTCACACCCGAATAAAGTCCAAGGTCCCGCGCCTTTAACATAAAATCCGTCACTTTTTTCTGGGTGAATGGATCTCCAATTTGCACCGCGGTCGCGGGGGCGTTTTCGTTGAGTTCCATGGAGCTGAAAGTGGCGCCGTGAATGCCGTCTTTGCCAATGCGGCCTCCCACCATCACCACGCGGTCTCCGGCGCGGTAATTTTTTTCGCTGGTTTTTGGGTAGTGTTTAGTGGACTGAGGCATGGCCCCCACTGTGCCCACGTAAACCAAAGGTTTGCCGACATATTGATCGTCAAAGAAAATGGAGCCGTTGACGGTGGGGATGCCGCTTTTATTGCCGCCGTCTTCCACTCCTCGATGCACTCCCTCTAAAATTCTTTTAGGATGTAAAAGGCCTTTGGGAAGTTTTGTTTTTTGCAAGATGGATTCGTGGGCAAAGCAAAAGACGTCCATGTTGGCTATGGGTTTGGCGCCCATGCCGGTGCCTAAAATGTCGCGATTGACTCCTAAAATTCCAGTAAGAGCCCCGCCGTAGGGGTCAAGCGCGCTGGGGGAGTTGTGGGTTTCGACTTTGATGCAAAGGTCGATATTGTCGTCAAAGCGCACGATTCCGGCGTTGTCGCTAAACACGCTTATCAGCCAGTCATAACCTCGCTCTTGTTTTATTTCACGAGTGGATTTTTTTATGTAGTTTTTGTAAATTCCCTCCACCATTTTATCGGCCACTTGCGCATAGGGATGGGCAACCTCTTTATATTCGATATGGGCGGCGAAAATTTTGTGCTTGCAGTGCTCGCTCCATGTTTGCGCGATAATTTCCACTTCAACATCCGTGGGATTGGCGCAAAGACCTGCTTTTTTCCTGGCGCTTGTTGTTTTCGGTTCTGTATAGTGGTCTTGAATGACTTTTAACTCTTCCAAGGAAAGGGCCCACACTCTTTGTTGGTTCAACTCGTTCAGCTTTTCCAGACTTTGAGTGAAGTCCACCACTTCCACCTCTTGGGCGCGGGCCTCGACTTTTGGCGTTTTTAAGTCTTTGAACCTGTCTTGGATGAATTCGTCTTTTAAAAAACAACTGATGTTGTGCAAGAGGGAATTGCTTAAAAACTCCGTGGCCAAGCGCTTCAGGTCCGCTTTGGAAAGATCGCCTTTAAGAAAATACAAATCCCCCGAGTACGCGGTGAAATTTTCCTTTGGAAAAAATAGCTCCAAGGCTTTTTTTACGGAGTTGGCGCGGTTGTCCTGAACCCCGGGTTTAAAACTTACTTGAATCGCTTGCTCGAAATCTAAAGATTGATTTTTATCGGGTGAAATGGAAAAGTCTTCAATTACAGGGTCTGTGAGGATTTCTTTGCCTATAAAAGCCAGCTCCTCTTGAGATAATTCTTTTTTGGTTTCCAACCAATAGGTTTTGGAGGCGCAAACATCTTGCGCTTTAACCGGCGAGTAATTGTTGATCCTGGCCTCCAAGGTCTTTTTGGAAACAAAAGAAAGAGGGAAAATGTCGAATCGATAGATATTCATTGTTCTTCCTATACTTGGCCTTTTATAATTTTTTCCAAAATCCGGGCGTATAATGTGTGTTCCAAGGCAAGGCCCCTTGCGGTGAAGGAGGCAAGGTCATCGTTCTTCTCTCTTTTGAATGAGCCCTGCTCGATGATCGGCCCGGTGTCAATTCCGCCGTCCACAAAATGAACGGTGGCTCCCGAGCGTTCCACCTGGTCCTCATAAGCTCTTTGGTAGCCGCCAAGACCAGGATACTCGGGCAAAAGTGAAGGGTGAATGTTCACCACTTGGTTTCGGTCTTTTGCCGGGTCGTAAAAATGGGAAAGAAAATTTTCCGACAAAAGTCTCATGTAACCGGCCAACAGCAACCAATTGACTTCCATCTCTTTCAAGACCGCGAGAATTTCTTGTTCATGCCGCTCTTTAGAAGAAGTTTTTTCCATGATGATGGCTTTGACATCGAGACGCTTGCAGCGATCCAAGACTTTGGCCGAGGATTGGTCGCATATCAGACAGGCGAGGTTGGCTCCCAGTTTTCTTGAAGTTTGGATCAAGTTTTCGGCGTTGCTGCCGCTGCCGGAGGCCATAATGGCGAAAGTCTTAATGGAGTTGTTATTTTCCAATGTCATTGCGGTACTGCGCGCCTTTAAAATTGATGAATTTGATTTTGTCATAAACCGCGGCTCTCGCTTCTTTGCGATTGGGGCCCATGGCGCTGATTCCCAACACCCGGCCGCCGCAAGTCTTAAGTTTGCCCTCTTCCAGATTGGTTCCGGCAAAAGTCACCCAGTGGGAGCGCCCAGAAAGGGGAAGGTCAATTTTTATCTCGTCCCCTTTTGCCACCGCCTCGCCTTCGGTGCCCGGGTAGCCTTGAGCCGCGAGCGCCACATGCGCCACCGAATCCGGGGACAATGCGACTTTGGAAACTTCTTGCAGTCTATTGTTGGCGCAAAGGTCTAGAAGATTAAAAAAATCGTTTTGAATCCTGGGCAGAAGAGACTGAGTCTCAGGGTCGCCAAATCGAACGTTGAACTCCAGGACCTTGGGACCAGCCGCTGTTTGCATGATGCCCGCGAAAACCACGCCTTGGTAAGGCGCGTTCATAGCTTTGAGTTGTTGGTGAAGAGCGGGGAACACGCAATCGTTAAGTTTTTGCAGCTCGGACTCTTCCAGCCAATCCACCGGAGAATAAGTTCCCATTCCCCCGGTGTTTGGGCCTTGGTCATTGTCTCTGATTCTTTTATAGTCACAGGCGCTTCCCAAGGGCAAATAGGTGTTTTCGTCGAATAGGGCAAAGAGGGAAAGCTCTTTGCCGATAAGCTTTTCTTCAATAATCACGTTGGCGGAGTCAAGATTTAGCGAGTTGTCCACCATGAGCTTTTTTAAGGCGGCCATGGCGCTCTTTCTATCATGGCAAACCATCACGCCTTTTCCCGCGGCAAGGCCGTCGGCCTTCACCACGTATCCAT
>JBBDND010000231.1:0-2462 GCA_040877865.1 Bacteriovoracaceae bacterium
ACCGCCGGGCTGTACGCCGTCGAGGGGGATGGCATCCCCGGAGCCACGGTCGATCCGATTGAAGGCTATTTTGATCTTTTCTTTGGGGAAAAAATTGAACACCTTAGCGCCAAGGAAAATAAATTTAGGAAAAACAACCAAGACTTGTTGGAAGAGTTTAAAGAATTTGAAGAAGATTTTACCGAGCAAGAACTTATCGCTTTCGACGCCCTCTCGCCGGAATTAAAAAGTTCAGGCGAGGACGAAGACGACAGAGAAATCGAACTGGATGAAATTCCCGATGAAGAAGATTATTTCCAAACTCAAGATTTGGAAAAAGCGTTGGACGAGTTTTCCGAACAAGATCTCGCCCAAGAAGAGGACGTTCAGGAGCAAAGTCCTGAGGAAGACAGCCCTTACCGCTCTATAAAAGTCATAGACACGGCGGGCATAAGAAAACAAAAACAAGTTAAAGGCTTTATTGAAGAACAATCAGTTTACCGCTCCCTAAAGGCCATAACAGAATCTGACATTGTGATCTTTATGGTCGACGCCACCAAAGGCATCACCCATCAAGACCGAAGGTTGTGCGATATCGCTCTGGAAAAAGGCAAGTCAATTATTATTTGTTTGAATAAGGTCGATCTTTTAAAAGACATCATGAGCGATGGCAGAAAAAAAAGAGAGTGGCTTCTGGATTTGCGCGCTTCCATTCCATGGCTTGGCTTTTGCGAGCTCATCCCCTTGTCCGCCAAAAAGGGAAGCTATATTTCCCATTTAAAACGCTCCTTGGTGAGCACTATGGTGATAAGAAGTCAAAAAGTCTCAACCTCGAGATTGAACAAGACTGTGACTCATTTGGTTGATCGCCATCCCATCACTTTGGACAAATCCGCCGGCAAACGCTTTAGGGTCAAATACGCCTCCATGCTAAAAGCGTCTCCGCCGACGTTTTTGCTGTTTACCAATAAATCTCAAGGAATCCCCGCCAACTATCGGCGCTATCTTTCAAACGGTCTTAGACGGGAATTTCAGCTGGTCAACACGCCGGTGCATCTGATTTTTAGAACCAGCGGGGATATTGAGAAAAGGTTGCAGAAAACCGCTCCCAAAACTACCAAGATATAACGTAGTTTAAAAAGACTGTGATGACATTGCCGCTTAGATCCTGGTAGCCGTATTCGCTTGGAAAGTTTGCGTGATCATGATCCGGATCTTCTATTCTTCGATAGTCTTGGGTGTATTTATCAAAAAAATTGACCGTGTGATAAAGAAACTCCACATTAAAATAGCGTTTTTTAATTTCAATGGGAAATTCCAGGCCGGCCCCAATCGCCGTGCCGATGCCTCCGCCAGCCTCGTCGCTAATATTGTCTCGCTCGGGAAACCGATTGGTTTGATACCAATACTCCACTCTGCCGGCAAAGTAGGGATTTGAATAAGTGACGGCGGTGCCAAGGTCCGAGGTGTCGATATAGTAGCGGAAACCAAAAAACGGCCTTAACATGCTGGTTTCCACCGCTCCTAAAATTTGATTGAAATGCCCCACCACATGGGTGTCGATAAACATGGTGTGTTGCGAGTACTCAAAACCCATGACAAACACATTTTGGAAATCCATAAAATACATGAGGCTCATGCCAAAAGAAGGATGGTTGTTTTCATAGGCCAGCCCGCGGTTGCCGGTAAAAGTGGTCATTCCCAGGCCTACATTGAAACTTGCAAAGCGCGAATAACGATAGAAGCGCTCGTCTTCCATAACTTGCGCCGCTTCAAGGTCCTCGTTAAAGTCTGAAAAGATGTCTCCGCCAATATCGAGCTCGTCGCCAGTGTCAAAACCCTGGGGACTAAATTGGGCGCCAACATTTGACACGCCAAAAAAGAAAAGAATAAAAAATATGCTCTTTAATCTCATTTATAGATAGAAATGAACGGCGGAAACCAGCACATTGTGGCCGATGGTCTTGACGGTGGTGGCGCCGTCAAATTTGACCAGGCCCAAACCAAACTCAAAACTAAACCCAACGCTTTCAAGTCCTTGAAAAGAAAACTCGGTTCCCAAAGTCGCTTCCGCTTGATGGCCGCTTTCTGTCGAGTCGTTCAGCGCGTCTTCATAGGTAAAAAACACTCCGCTCAAAGCGGAATAAAAATTAAGCTGAGGCTCGTCATAAATAATGCGGTAGCCTTTTACGCCTAAAGCGTAGGTGGAAGAGTCTGAGCTGGAATCGACTCCCAGGAGACCTCCAAAAGCGCTAGAACGGTTTCGTTGCAGCTTTAATGACAAAGTGTCGATGCCGGTGACAACCTGGTTGCTTAACCCAATGCCGAGGCGCCCGGACAAGTTCATAGAGAGGGCCTGGGGAATATGGCAAAGAACCAAAGCAAAAATAAGCGCTGTTTTGTACATTCTAAAATCCTAATTGATTCGATCAGCTTTGACAACTTATTGAATTTAAGAATATACTTTTTTGAAATTGGCAAAA
>JBBDND010000232.1:0-2450 GCA_040877865.1 Bacteriovoracaceae bacterium
TTTCTGATTGTGACGCATATGCTTCGGTTAAAATTCTTACAAACTCTTCACTCCATTCAGCGGGAAGGCTTTTACCTGCGGTTATAGAGCTTGTGTCGTGTCTACCTAAAAGCATGGGATCTCCTTTTAAATAACGCAAAATAGCGCAAAATTTCGCTCTAAACAAGCTGATTTGATTTTTAGGGTTTTCCTGTGGAATTATATCTGCGCTGGCATTAGAATGAACTAAAAAAAGGATGGATTATGAGTATTTATATCTTAGGCGGTTCTAGAACCCCTCAAGGAAGTTTTCTCGGAAGCTTGGCCGCGGTTCCGGCTCCAAAATTGGGGGCCGTCGCCATTGAAGGGGCGATTAGACAATCAAATGTGGACAAATCGCAAGTTGGCGAGGTTTTTATGGGGAACGTCGTCCAGGCGGGAGTGGGGCAGGCGCCGGCGAGGCAGGCCGCTCTTTTCGCTGGGCTTGGGGAGGACACTCCGTGTTCAACAATTAATAAAGTCTGCGGGTCTGGAATGCAGTCGGTGATTTTAGGCTCTCGAACAATTTTGACTGATGAAAACGATTTAGTGGTTTGTGGCGGAATGGAAAACATGTCTATGGCCCCCCACCTTTTAATGAACTCAAGAACCGGAACCAAATTTGGATCGGCTCAAATGAAGGATTCCATGCAGTGGGACGGTTTGTGGGACGTCTACAGCGACAGGCCAATGGGAAATTGCGCCGAAGAGTGCGCGACAGAATTTCAAATGACTCGAGAGGAACAAGACGAATACGCCATTGAATCTTTTAAGCGCGCCCAGAAAGCTCAAGGAGAGGGGATTTTTAAATCTGAAATAACTCCGGTGACGATTCAGGGAAGAAAGGGCGATGTCGTCGTTGAAGAAGACGAAGGTCCGGGCAAGGCCCGTTTTGACAAGATGGCAAGCTTGCGGCCGGCCTTTGACAAAAGCGGCACCATCACCGCCGCCAACGCGTCCACAATCAACGACGGCGCTTGCGCTTTAATCATTGGCTCGGAAAAATTTAAATCTAAAGCGAAATTTAAAATTCGTTCCTGGGCGGGTCACGCGCAAAACCCCACCTGGTTTACCACCGCTCCTGTTGAGGCGATAAAGAAGAATTTGGAGAAGGAAAAACTAAACGTTAAAGACATCGAGCTGTGGGAGATTAACGAGGCGTTTTCCGCCGTCGCCATGGCCGCCATGAAAAAATTTGAGCTGGATCGCTCTATTGTCAACATCTATGGAGGAGGCGTGAGCCTTGGCCACCCCATAGGAACTAGCGGAGCCAGAATCATTCTCACTCTTATGAACGCCCTTGAGCGCAATAATAAAAAACTTGGGCTGGCCGCCATTTGCATCGGCGGCGGGGAAGCTTTAAGCGTGATTATCGAAAGGCTTTAGGAAGCAAAATGTCACAAATATCTCCAAATAAAGCGACGCAAGAGCAATCTCCAAAGTCTGGTTTAAGAAGATTAAAGCCGGGGGAAACTCTCTTTAACGACGGAGAAAAAGCGAACTCGCTCTACATTATTCAAAACGGGCAACTGCGCTTGTTTAAACCCAAAGGCAAAGGCTTTATTGAGATCGCGGTTTTGCGAGCGGGAGAGGTTATAGGCGAAATGGCCTATTTTGACGACGACGGCGGAGGCAAAAGAAGCTGTTCGGCCTCGGCCATGGTCTCTTCCGACGTCATTGAAATTTCTTTCACCGCTTTTGCAAAAACCATGTCCGGCTTGAACCCTTGGTTTAAAACGATTATCAACACTTTGGCGAATCGTTTAAGAAGCACCAACACTCGAGTCAAGGAGCTTGAATCTAATTCGGCCACTGTCAATTACGGCACTGGCAAGCATTCGGGATACGAGTTTTTTAAAACCAACGATATTATAAAGATTCTCGGGACTTTGTTCTTGGTTTACAAGGCCCATGGGGAAGAGCGCTCCGACGGGTTGGCGGTTCATCGCAAGACATTGGATTTGTATTCCAAAGAGATTTATGGAGTGATCGAGTCAAAGTTGGACGAGATGATCTTTATTTTGCAAGACATTGGCCTGTTGGAGGTTGAAAACGACAAAGACGGTTTGCCGAAAGTCATGATTCTAAAAAACTTGGAGACGATTCGCTCTTTCTTTATCTTCTACAACACTGAAAAATATCTTACCGAAGACAAAAAACTTAAAATTTCCGCCAAGTGCCAAATGTTTTTGGAGAAAATTTGGGAGAGGCTCAAGGCCAATCCGGCGTCCGACTCCACCATGACACTGGTGGAGGTAACCGACTTTTTGGAGTTTTGGAAAGAAAAAAAGATTCCTGTCACTGTGGAGAGTCTAGACGACGCCAAACAACACAAGTTGGTGGGAGAAGTTATTGTTGGAGAAAACAACGGGCTATCTGTCGAAGTTAATTATCATCGTTTGAAAAAACTTTTGCCAAACATCAAATTCATG
>JBBDND010000233.1:0-2445 GCA_040877865.1 Bacteriovoracaceae bacterium
TCTACGACGTCTGGAAGGCGGAGAAGCAACAGGAAGCCGCCAAGCGCAATCCCAGCTCTTTTTGTATATGCCTGGCGGTTTGCTCCAACGGAGCGTCCACTTTTTTTAAAGCTTTAGCCTCGCCTCCTTGATAGAGATTGCCGCCCGATTTTTCAAACCAAAAAACTTCCTCTCCAATGTGATAGGAACGTATTTCTTTTTTAAAAAGAAATTTTTCCTGAACGATATAACGGGCGTCTTTTAACAATTTCGCGCGCTCCTGCAGATCTTCAGAAGAGTTGTGAAAACTCACTCCCCGGCCTTGCATGCCTCTTACTGTCTTTAAGACCCAACATTTGCCGCTTGCCGGAACCCAATCTTTAAGCTGTGAAGTTGGCAATAGTTTCAAGCCTTGCTCCCGCGCCCACAAGAATTGTTTCCATTTATCGCGGCAAATTCTTTGAGCCGAAACGGGATTCAAAGTTTGAAGGCCGCTCTTTTCCAAGGCGTCCAAATCATCGTCGCTATAATCCATTCCGAAGTTTCTATTAATCACCAAGTCCGCGGCGCCGGGCAATTCAGACAACAAAACTTTATAAGACGCCCTTTCCAGAGTTTCTCTCAAGAACTTCAAAGTAAAAGCCTCGGGATTGTCGGTTATAATGAGGGCGCTTTTCATGTTTTATCCCTTCCCCGCGTTTGTCTTAGCGCTGAAGCTTTTGGTGGCGAGTTTCAAAGAAATCTAATACAATGGAGTTAATTATATAGGAAATTTCGCATGTTCAAATGGTATTCATCTTTTCTGCTTTTTACTCTGGTTGGTTGCAGTTACATAACGCCTTTGTTTAAAGACAGGGCTCAGAATGGGCCTGAGCCGGCAAAAACCACAAAGACGGAGCCGGCCCCAAATAAAACTCCCAAAGAATATGTGATTAAAACCGCTGAGAATAGCGACAAGATCAAAGCCTATTGCGACAAAACCAATCAATACTTTAAAAAATACGATTGGGGCGAAAGCTCCTGCCATGATTACACGTGGCATCACGTCAGAAATTCCTATTGGGGAAATCCGATTGTCTGGTTTGTGTTCGGAGACGAAGACAAACAAAAACGCCCAAAAATGAATGTGACCCTTGTCATGTGCGGCGTTCACGGAGATGAGATCACTCCCGTTAAATTTTGTTACGACTTGCTGGACGATTTAAGAAAAAATCCCCAATTGATTGAAAACAATTTGGTGGTGGTGGCCCCACTGGTGGCGCCCGACTCTTTTTTTAAGAGTAAACCCACTAGAACCAACGCCCGCGGCGTTGACGTAAACAGAAATTTTCCCACTGAAGATTGGGGAAAAGACGCCAAAAGGTTGTGGAAATCTCGCTACGGCTCCGACCCACGCCGCTATCCAGGCAAATACGCCTTAAGCGAGCAGGAAACTATTTTTCAAGTTAACTTAATCAATCTTTACCGGCCAAATAAAATCATTAGCGTGCATTCCCCGTTGACCTTGCTGGATTACGACGGCCCGTCCTTTACCCAAGAAAAAGGAATTGTCGCTAAAAAACTGCTGGAAGAAATGAGCCACAAAGCCGGCCGTTACAAAATTTCAGACTACCCGTTTTTTACCGGCAGCCTTGGAAACTGGGCCGGCAATGAAAATAAAATTCCCACATACACCTTGGAGTTACCAAATTCCGACTGGCACAAGACCGACAGATATTACAACATGTTTAGAAGCGCTCTCCATCACGCCATCCAGCACGATCTAAAAATCAAAGAGAAAGAAGAGGGCAAACAAGAGAAGAATAGAAAATACAGCGGCGACCACCAACATTAATGCTTAAGGCCTTAAGCTATTCCAGTCTTTTTATCGCCTTTAACGCTTTTTGCCTCGCGCTTTTTTATTCCATGCTCGCGGACGGGGTTGTGTTGGCAAGAGTCTCTCTGGTGGGCATTGCCAGTTTTATAAGCTATAACGCCGTCCAGCTGATCCCCGTGATCAAGGAAGGTCCGCTCAATGAAAGAGCCGAATGGATGCTGCTCCACTCCCACGGGCTGTTTGCGGCCATGGCGCTTGCCTCTGGCGCGATTTTGACGTTGCTTCCCCAGCTAAGCCTCTTTGACTGGCTCAATTACGGACATCTATTCTTTCTGACGCTGTTCTATGAAAAAGTTGTCGCGGACTTTTCTCTAAGAAGCGCGCCGATGCTCAAGCCGTTTTTAATCTCCTACGTTTGGACCATGGCCTGCGCCTTTCCTCAAATATACGAAGGACAAGACAATTGGTGGATGTTGCCCGAATGCTTTTTGTTTATTTTCGCTCTTAGCGCTCTTTTTGACATTCGGGACATCGAGACTGACAAAAGCCAAGGCGTTAAAACTTTTGCCACGGAGCTCTCTCCGTCCATGGTAAAATGGATTGCCGGCGCGTCCATGTTTTTGTCTTTTGCTTTATTGTTTTATAACAGC
>JBBDND010000234.1:0-2441 GCA_040877865.1 Bacteriovoracaceae bacterium
AAGCGACATTCCTGAAATAAGAATCCATAAACTCGTCCTCGTGATAAAGACAAATTAAAGAGTTAATTATTCCCTTGCACCCCACTCCCAAGATAATATTTCTCATCAGCATGGCCTCTTTAAGCGCGGGAGACACTTCTTGTCTCAATTCTAAAAATTCTTTTTCCTTCGCAAGATTCATCAGTTCCGCCCTGCAAAATTTGAAAAAGGAAGCTTTAGACTTAAAGACAGAGTCCAGGTTGCAACTCTTTAGCCACACCGGATTGTGAAGAACGTTGATTAACTCCTCCAATGGAATCTTGCCTTCAAACGCCGCCAGCTTCGACGCTCCCGTCCTTTGCTCCCGCAGGATATGCCCTTCTTCGCCAATATAAATAGAGTTGCCGGCTTCCTCTTTCAAAAACTTGACGAACGTGTCGTTCAACACGTCTTCAAGAATTTGACCGTAATTTTTCACAATATTAAATGGCAGGCCTTCTTTTGTTTTGTCGTTTTGATAAATCTCCATCTCGATGGAAATTAATTTCTTCCTCACTCTTTCTGAAAGTTTGCCATAAATGGCCGGAGGCAATACATAGGTTTGCACGTTGTTTGCGACTTTGCCCGATTCCTTTGGGTATTCAATCAAAGGATTGGCGCAAAGGGCCCGAGGCTTTTGCCGGGAAAAAGATTGAACAAAATATTGCTCGTTCAAACGGTCTTGCACAATAAGCGGAAATCTTAGCCCGCTTAAATAAGGGTTGATTGAATTAATCTCTTGAGGGCTAAATTCGTTCTTGGCAAAAAGTTGTTCCAAGTAATATCCCGTTTCAACGTACTCAGAAGACACCAAATCCATGTCTGTTATTTTGAACCAAATCTCCACCTCTTTGCCGTCGTAAAAAGGCAGAGTGTTCTCCTTGTCAAAAACTTCCTGATGGACCGATTCAACTTTTGCCACCCAGAAATGGTGAAAATCGCTAATAAAAAGGTGAGTGTGAAAGCCTTGTTCCACGTTGAAATCTCGGGCCTTTTTGAACTGGTCAAAATCGAGTTCTTGCTCGTAATGGGACATTTTTAGTTTTCCCCAATAGCAATGAGACTTGGAAGGATCTCCTGTCAGCAAATTTTCTTTCAACTTGTGAAAGAATTCGTGAGCCTGGGTTTTATAACTTTGGTTCTCCCCATTCAAAAGAGGATTAAAAACAACGTAGAAACTAAATGGTTGCTGCATAGACTCTCCTTGCGCTGCCAGACTTGTCGGCTACCCCCAACAAAAGCTGAGTGAAATTGTATGAAAAGTCATGTTTTCAATAACTTAAGGCATCGGTTTAACTTCAGATTTCTTTAGAAACTCTCATTAAAAAAGTAAATTTTACATTGTGATTCCCAATACTTGATGTGGAGCGTCAGAGAGACTATGATCATGCAACTATTTAACAAGGAAATAAATGGAAGCTCAGCTCTATTTACAAAAAACTATTAGAGAGAAATTGGATGAACTGCAATCCAAAAACAACCAATTTTCTCTGCGCGCTTTTGCCAGACTGTTAGAGGTCTCGCCCGCTTCCTTGTCGGAATTTTTAAACGGGAAAAGGAACCTGTCTCCTAAAATGCTTAAAAAGCTGGCCGAAAAACTTTGCCTTGGCCCTGAAGACTTGAACGTTTTAAACGAAAAGATCGTCAGAGAAAAGAAAGGCCTTAACCACAAATCAAACGGCTCCAAAAAAAATGTCCAGTTGCAAAACGACCAGTATTACTTGGTAGCCGATTGGCATTATTACGCCATTCTCTGCCTGGCGGAAACTCCGGAGTTTAAAGAGGATTGCGAGTGGATATCGAAAAGACTCAAAACCAGCGCTCCCAAAGTAAAAGAGGCCATGGAACGGTTGATAAGACTGGGTTTTTTAACTTACGACGCCAAAGGCAAATTAATTTACCAAGATATCGAGTTGACCACCTCTGAAGACATGCCCAACACCTCTCTTAAAAAAAGACATTTGGAGAATTTAGACGCCGCTCGCGACAGCCTGTACCGCGACGATGTCATGGTCAGAGACATGAGTTTTATGACTTTGGCGATCGATCCCGCTCAGTTGCCTGAAATTAAGCGCATGATCCGTAAATTTCAAGACGAATTGGCGAACCATATTGAACAAGGAAATAAAAAAGAAGTTTATGAAATATGTATGCAAGTTTTTCCAAGAACAAATATTAAAAAGGATCAAGTTTATGAAAACTTTCAGTAAAATGGCCGCGCTATTCTTGTTGCTCGTTTTTAAGGTTGGCGCCCAAGGGGTAGATCAACAACGAGCGCTCCACGACAATCAACCAAGGGATCCCATGTTGGACATTGAAGACTTGGAAGACCGGATGACAATGCGACATAGAGGCGGAAATGGCGGCGACAGCATCGCCTCGCAATTTATCACCATTGCCCACAACGCCGCAATCGCTTGGGA
>JBBDND010000235.1:0-2419 GCA_040877865.1 Bacteriovoracaceae bacterium
AATCCACTTACAGCTGATCCCAAGGATTCTCCTGAAGTTGCTTTAGACCAAGAGAGATTCTTTTGTTCTCAACGTCTACTTCTAGAACTTGAGCCTCAATCTGGTCTCCCACCGCGTGGCCTTTAACCGGGCCCTTTGGATTAGTCCAAGAAACTTCTGAAACGTGGACAAGACCTTCGATGCCGTCGTCCAACTCTACAAACACGCCGTAGTCTTTAATAGAAACGATCTCGCCTTTAACCTTGGTTCCCACTTGATATTTTTCCTGAGCGGATTCCCAAGGATTGGGCTGAACTTGTTTTAGGCCCAAAGAAACTCTTTCTTTAGCCGCGTCGTATTTTAAAATTTTCACGTCGATTTCATCTCCAACGGCAAGCAAGTTGGAAGGATGCTTCACTCGTCCCCAAGACATGTCGGTGATGTGAAGAAGTCCGTCAACGCCGCCAAGGTCGATAAACGCGCCGTAATCAGTGATGTTTTTAACAATTCCTTTAACAACCATGCCCTCAGAAATTTGATCAAGCGTTTCGTCGCGCAGCTTGCCTCTTTCTTCTTGAAGGATCGCTCTTCTGGAAAGAACGATATTGCCTCTTTTCTTGTTAAATTTAATAACTTTAAACTCCATCGTTTTGCCGATGAATTTATCAAGATTCTTAGTTGGTCTGATGTCGATTTGAGAGCCTGGAAGAAACGCCTTAACTCCGATATCGACGGAAAGTCCGCCTTTAACCTTGGCGATAACCGTCCCTTTAACCGGCTGTCCTTTTTCGC
This sequence comes from Bacteriovoracaceae bacterium, assembly GCA_040877865.1. Taxonomy (GTDB): domain Bacteria; phylum Bdellovibrionota; class Bacteriovoracia; order Bacteriovoracales; family Bacteriovoracaceae; genus UBA845. Next base: position 772 of record JBBDND010000235.1, read on the forward strand.
AAGCTTCGGAAATCTTGTCCCAAGCCTTAAGGATTTCGGCTTTGTCCTTTGAAAGAACCAGGTTTCCAAGGTGAGACTCAAGTCTCTCCAAGTAAACTTCGATCTCATCGCCTTCGGAAACTTTCAATGTTCCGTCATAGTTTCTAAATTCTTTGGCGAAAACCAGCCCTTCTTGCTTGTAACCGATATCAACGGTGACCAAATCGTCACTAATTGCGATTACTTTTCCTTTGTAAACTTCTCCTTCTTGAAAGCTTTGAGATTGCGTTTCTTGGAGAAGTTTCTCAAATTCCTCATTTTTTGTTGTGGTTTCTTCCTCTTCGGAAGTCACCACGTCAAATTCTTTTGCCCACGCGGGGATTTGTGTAGTTGTCATACGACACCTCTTAAAAATTGGCATTAATTCTACTACGTAGAAGGCTTTGATTTATAGTATGACCTTGAAGATAAGTCAACTGAGGGCGCTTGTTAACCCTAAGCAACCCCTAAGAATGATTGGTTTTTTCCTTCTGGCGAAGGTAACGCAAACGCTTTGCGTAGAGCCTTTCATAAAACCCAGACAACCTCTGAGCGTAAGCGTCAATTCCATGCAGATCTTTTAATTGCTCGTGACTGTCTTGCAGCTCGTTAAGATAGACTTGCTCGTTTATCAGCAGCTTCAAAAGTTTGGCCTTCAATTCCCGCGCGTCCTCTAAGTGATAAGACTCTCCCACCCATTTGTACTGAAACAACACCGATTGACGCGAAGCGGTCCGGGGAAAGACAACAGGAACTCTGGAAAGGATCGCCATCATTTCCAGATCGTTAAACGGCTCCTCAAAGGATATGCCAATAAAAATGTCCGACTCTTTAAAAACCGGCTCGTAGGTTCCCGTTGACCTAAAAAAGATCATCTCTTTCAGCCCCGCCTCGTCAATCAACGCGTTCATAAGCTCTTCTTCTTCCAACGAATGCATTGAGCCGGAGCTAAAAATATTCAACTCAAGCTTGATGCCCAAGTCATTTACCGCGGGCATTAATCCTTGAACGGCGTAAACAATAACTTTGACTCTTTCCAAGTCTTCGGCGCAAGAAACGACACAACCAAGCTTTTTAACCAGTTTTTCCTCGCGATGGGGCTTTTTGACAAACTCTATGCCCGCGCCGGCTATTTTAATTTTTCTAAAGCTTACCGGCAAAGTCTCCTGAACGATTTCTTTAGTGGATTGAGAGAAAGTGAGAACCAGATCGACCCGGCTAAACAGCCAGCGCTGCCACAAAGATTTTTGGGTGTAATCAAGAAAATGATTAAACGTCAGCAAGAGCGGGATTTTGCGGTTGGAAAGCAACACAAAACAAAGGCCCCATATAAAGTCCAAGTTGTAGCAATGGACGATGTCAAAACGATTCTCCCGCAAAATTTTTCGCATGTCCCTGACATATCTCAAATCAAAAAGGCGTTTTAGTTTTTGGCCGGTGTAATAAATCCTGGGAAGATCGTGTTTTTCCGCTTCCTGATCGAGCATGGAGTTCTTCACGCAAAAAAGAACGGGATTGCCGCCGCTGTCCCTTAAGTAGACGCAATCGGCAATAGCTTTTCTTTCCAACGTTTTCCAGTCCCGACTGGGACAAATAAACAAGGTGGTGAGATCGTTTACGTGGACTCTTT
>JBBDND010000236.1:0-2409 GCA_040877865.1 Bacteriovoracaceae bacterium
TACCATAGCGAGCTTTTAAGGGCAAAGCCCGCGGCTTTTGGCCTTAAAAACATAAAACGACGCCAATCCAAGCATAAGAATGATTGAGACAATTTGGGAGGTGCTGACCCCCATAAACCACACGCCTCTAACAGCGTCCGCCCGCAAAAATTCCAATAAAAATCGCGTTACAGCGTAAAATAGAAAATAGTTCATTATGAGGTTCTTTTTAACAAGCGCCCCAGGCCTCAAAGCCACCAAGCAAAAAACCAAAAGAGCCGCGGCTTCAAAAAGCTGGGTAGGCAGCCGCTCCACTCCCTGAAGCGGGATAGACAGAGGGCCTTCATGGGCCAGGCCATAACAACATCCGGCCAAGAAGCAACCTACACGTCCCAAGGCGTGGCCTATGGCCAGCGCTGGAACAAAAATATTAAACCTTGGCATTGGTTGTCTTGTTTTAATTCCAAATAAAAAAGTGAAGGCCAAACCAAACACAAGCCCGCCATAAAACACAAAGCCGCCGCCAAACCAGAAATCGGAATGCGCGAGGACGCTATTTTTATATTCAAAATCGGCCGTTAGCGCATAAAAAACCTTGGCTCCGGTCCAACTTGTTATAAAAAGGCCAATTAAATAAAAATTGAGATGTTGCAGCGGACTAGAGCTTGCGAGGTTAAGTCGTCTCGCCATTTGGACAGCGATGCCCCACGCTACTCCCATCAATAGAGGATAAGTAAAAAAAACTTCTCCAAAGAACTCGAATTTTGGCAACATTATTTAGCCAGATTCTTTTTCGCGTTTTTCAATTTTCGTTCTTCCTTTTTATTTAAAAAGAAATCGAGTATGAGCAGGCCTGCGGCGACGGAAATGGCGGCGTCGGCGATATTAAATGTCGCAAAATGAGCGTCGCCTTGATAAAAGTCGATAAAATCAACCACATAATCCAATCTGAATCTATCGATGAGATTGCCTATGGCCCCTCCCAAAATTAACGTATAGGCCCAAGTAAGGATACGCGGTCCTTGAAAAGATTTAACCAATAAAGCAAACAGCCAAAAACAAGCGACAACAGGCAGGGCCAAAAACAATAAGTACCGAGCCCAATTGGCAAAATCGCCGCCAAAGCTAAACGCGGCGCCGGAATTAATGGCGTAGGTAAAATTTAAAAGGCCGTCAATAATTTTGATCGATTCTCCCAAATAAAAATTGGAAGCCACCAAATATTTAGTGTACTGATCCAAAACAACTATGGAGAAAATAACAAACAAATAGAAGGCTAAATTTTTTTTCATTGTCATTGATAATAATCTTTAGGATTAATTTCGTACTTTTCGATCTTCCTTAACAAAGTCTTTTTTGGAATATTGGCGTTCAACGCGGTTTGATTTATCTTGCCTTTATTTACATTTAAAGCCTGCTCTATAAACTCTTGTTCAAATTTATCCTTGGCGGCTTGAAAGTCCATCTTAACTTCTCCGTCTTCTTTTTTTGCAAATGTGAACTGGAATTGAGATTTGTCCACTTCGCTTGGATCTTTGTCCAAAACAGAGTTTTGAATTCCCTCAAAGTCTATAATGGCGTCTTCCGCTTCCGCCTCTTCCGAGCCTTTTGATTTTCCGCCGTCTTTCACTTTTGAAGGCAAAGAAGCCTCGGAAATATAGTCTCCGGATTCCATGATAAAACAGTGCTCTATAGTGTTTCGCAGCTCCCTAATATTTCCCGGCCATGGATATTCTTGCAAGACCTTGGTCGCCTCGGGAGTGATGCCCCCCACTTCCAAATTGTGGACATTGTTAAAGTAGCTAATGTAGTAATTAACAAGATGGGGAATGTCTGATGTCCTCTCCCTTAAAGGAGGAAGATAAACCGGCAAGACGTTTAAACGGTAAAAAAGGTCTTCTCTAAATTCTCCCTTTTTTATCATTTCTTCAAAAGGACGATGAGAAGCGGCGATAATGCGCACGTCGGCGGAAATTTCCCGGTTGGATCCCACCGGGGTAAACTTCTTCTCTTGCAAAATTCTTAAAAGCTTGACCTGCATGCCGGGAGAAATATCCCCAATTTCATCCAAAAAAAGGGTTCCTCCCTCGGCGTACTGAAATTTGCCAATTTTTCTCTGATCGGCTCCGGTGAAAGCCCCCTTTTCATGCCCAAAGAGCTCCGACTCAATCAGGCTTTCAGAAATGGCGCCGCAATTCACCGCCACAAATTTATTGTCTTTCCTGGGACCGTTATAATGAATCGCTTTGGCGACAAGCTCTTTGCCGGTGCCCGACTCTCCTCGAATTAAAACCGGAGTGTTAACCTTGGCCAGTTTTCCAATGACGCCAAAAACTTTTTGCATGGAATTTGACTCGCCAACAAATTTATCTTCGGCGTTTTCATTGCCCAGAGACAGGGTGGGAGCCGAAAAGGCGGTTGTCTCAACCA
>JBBDND010000237.1:0-2392 GCA_040877865.1 Bacteriovoracaceae bacterium
TCCATGCCCAAAGAAAATTTCATAGATTTTAAAAATAAAATCAACGAGCTGCTCGCGGCTATTCCTCCCATCACCAGAGTCAATCAAGACCACTTTGACGCTCAAATCAAATTTAACGACATCAATAGAAGCTTGCTTAGAGAATTGGACAAAATGGAGCCTTTTGGGATGGGCAATAGCCGTCCCATGTTTAGAATGGAAAACGCCTCGCTCGAGTCTTTTAAAATATTAAAGGACGCCCATGTAAAATGGACTTTCACAGACAAGGAAAACCCGAAAAACAAGTTAAGCGGCATCAGTTTTTATTTTATTGGAAAATGGGGCGCGCAATCTCCCGATGAAATTTTTCAAAAACAAAGCGAAGGGCTGACTCTTTACTTCACCTTGGGCATAAATCGCTTTAGAGGCAACGAGATCATTCAACTCATGGTTGAAAAGATTTACACCCCATAGAGACATGAAAAAGCAATACCACTATTTGCTCACCTTCCAATATTTGGGATTCCGCTATCACGGATGGCAAAAGCAGCCCAATGTAAAAACTGTTCAATTCATGCTGGATCGGACCATCCAATTTATTTTAGGACATGATCATTTTAAAACCCTGGGGGCCAGCCGCACCGACGCTATGGTATCCGCCATGAAAAGCGCCTGTAAAATAAGCCTGAATGAAGAAGTTGACTGCTCTGAGTTTTTCGAAAAGCTCAATCAAAATCTTCCGGCCGATATAAAAGCGCTTGAGCTAACTCCATCGGAAGAATCTTTCCAAGTCATAGGACACGCAAAAACAAAAACCTACTATTATTTATTTTCTAATGAAGACAGGGCCTGGCCTTTCGCCGCTCCATATATGTGCAATATTCCAGAACCGTTAGACATAGACCTCATGCGAGAGGGAGCCAAGTTGTTTAAAGGAAGCCACTGTTTTGCGGGGTATTGTTATAAACCTTCCCCTCAAAAAGTGTTTCAAAGAAACGTCCTTTTTTCGGAGATTGCCGAGAACAAGCTTTTAACGGCCAACTTCTTCCCCCCGAGCTCTTTTTTATACACGGTGAAAGGCCAGGGATTTATGCGACATCAAATCAGGCTTATGATGGGAGCTTTGTTCCGCCTTGGCCGAAAAGAGATTGGACTGGAAGACATTAAAGCTTCGCTCAAACCCGAGGCTCGCGAGTCCATTGGTTTTGTGGCTCCGGCATCGGGCTTGATATTGGGCGAACTAAGCTTTCAGAAACAACTTAACGAATAATTTCCACTTTCTCCATCACCACGTCGTCTAACGGACGGTCCATCCCGTCGGTGGGGACATGGCCAATTTTCTCCACCACTTCCATGCCTTCAATCACCTTGCCAAAAACCGTGTGTCTGCCGTTTAAGTGGGGAGTGGGCGCCAATGTTACAAAAAATTGAGATCCGTTAGTGCCCGGCCCGGCGTTTGCCATTGACAAGATTCCGGCGCTGTCATGCTTTAACTCTGGAACAATCTCATCGTTAAATTGATAGCCCGGTCCTCCCCTGCCAGTGCCTTCGGGGCATCCGCCTTGGATGACAAAATCTTCAATCACTCGATGAAAAACCAGGCCGTCATAATAAGGGCCTTTTTTAACTGTCTCTTGTCTTCCCTCCGCCAAATTGACAAAGTTCCAGACTGTTTCGGGCGTTTCTTTGGCGTAAAGCTCCGCTACAAACTCTCCCATATTGGTTTTAAACTTTACTTTTATTCTGTCCACGTTCTCTTTATGATCCGATTTTTCAAATCCCGCCATGGGCTCCTCCATTGTTTCTTATGTTAATCTAACTTTGTTTTTATTTGGTTTTTATAAAGGTCTTAATTCCCTTAAAGTGTTCCGGCTTGTTGGGAGCGAACAAGTACAAAGCCTTGTTGGGAAGAAAGACCGAAAAATCCAGCGTGTAGTCGTGTCCCAGGGAATAATCCGTTCCATAAGGAGTAAACATCTCTTGGCCAATGTTTCTCGCGCCAAAACTGTTCCAATTAAATTTTTCGCCCATTTTCTCCATGGCAAAAGAATCGAGACAACCGCTCACTAAAATGGGATGCCCTTTTGTCACCTCTTTCATTTCAAGAAGCTCGCTCACTCTTTTAGGATTGTCTAAGTATGGGTCGATCCAAATCAGGCTAATCCTGTCAAACTTGGGAAGGACAAAATCTTTGCTTCCTCCAACCACTTGCTCGTACACATTATAGAATATAAAAGCTTCGTCTTTTAAATAAAGCTGCTTGTTCTCGCTTGTTTGCTTAAAAGAATAAAATCTTCTGTTGAGCATATGTTGGAAGTGAATCAGGTTCTCATAATCCAAAGAGTAACTGGCCTTCAATGTTTTAAAGTTTAGATAGCGAACGGGAGCCGATCTTTTGCAGTTGGACGAAGGG
>JBBDND010000238.1:0-2379 GCA_040877865.1 Bacteriovoracaceae bacterium
GGCTTTCTATGGGAGCGGGAAGTCCGTATATGTGCACCGGTATAATCGCCTTGATGTCGTGTTTTTCAAGAATTCTTTCCAGCGAGCTCGGATCCATTAAACCTGTTTGCTCGTCCACATCCACAAACACGGCAACGGCGCCGCGGTTGACCACGCATTCCACGGAAGCAAAAAAGCTGATGGCCGCCACCGCCACTTTGTCTCCCGGACCCACGCCGTAAGCTTGCAAAGCGATCTCCAGCGCGTCGGTGCCGTTGGCGGTAAGCAGGCACTTGTGGGCTCCTATCATTTCGCCAAAAGACTTCTCGAACAGATCATTGTATTTGCCCTCAACGAAGGCGTTGCTCTTTACGATATCTTCAAATCTTTCCAGAACTTGTTTTTGAAGTTTTTCATTGTGGAGCTCTTTAAAATTAAAAAAACCTACGGCCATAAATTCCTCCTGATAATTTGGAATACCTTACCATTTGTTAAATAATAGTAAAAGGAAAAGGCATTTTCCCAGGGCCGTGAATTTATTTGGCGTTCTTTTTATTTGGGTTCTTCGAGTTTATGAGGGCCTGCACAATTTGCGCGGCCCTTTTTTGAGCGTTTGGATCTTTTTGAAGCAGATCTTCTATTTTTTTCACATATTGATCGATGAGCGCCTTGTCTTTTTGACTTTGCTCTTTTAGGTTTTGACGTTTGGCGTCCTCGTCTGTGACATCTTTGGCGGCGAGCTTATCCTTGGGATAATGATCTTTAAACTTCTTGGCCGCGCTCATGAATTAGGCCGACTTTTCGCTCTTAAATCGAGGTTGGGTGGCCACTTTTTTCATATGGTCTTCAATCACATCATAAAGCTCAAGTTTGGTCTCTCTTGGATCCATTCCATCAGGCATGGCGCTGTAAATGATTTGATTGTCGATTTCGGTAAAAATATACCAAGTTTTGCCAAGTTTTTGAAAAAGAACTTCTTTGGTGATTTCGTTGATTTCCGTGTTCATGATCCCTCCTGAGTTTAAAGAACGAACATCGTGTCCGATGCTTGGCTTATCGAAAGAAAATCGACGAGGTTTTAGCAATTATTTTGGAGGGGAAAACTTTGCTCTTTTAGAATATTTTTTATTTAGTAGTCGCTTTGAAGCCCAAGAAAATAGGTGATTTGAAAACTTGATGCCCGAGTGAAGCTGTCGCCTGACCACCACTTCTCCCGCTGGCTCCCGTCGCTGGTGGAGTAGTCCCGGGCCAGATCCCAATTAATATTGGCCCCTAAAAGCAAATCGAGCTGATAAAAAAGATCCGGTTTTTGCAAGCTGGCGCCGGCGCGGGGAGAAAAATGCAAAGACGAGAAGCTTCTGGACTCTCTAAACGCGTTTGGCCCGTCAGAGCTCTGTTCGATGTCCAGTTGATCCAGCGGCGCCAATTGCAAAGATGTGTAGGCGTTAAAGCGATAATCGTCGTTGCGCCAAAGATCATAAGAGACTAAAGGGCCTATGGAAAACTTGAAATTGCTCTCAGTGGCGTCTCTGTCTTTTAATCGATATTCCACTTTTGAAGCGGCGATATTGATCATGCCGCCGAAGAAAAATCGGCGAGTGAGATCAAAGTCGACATTCTTTGACCAAACAAAATTAAACTCTTTTAAAAAGTCGTAGCCGACATCGTTGACCCGGGAGTTGTAATTATAGGAAGGATATTGCGGCGCTCCCAAAGCGAAAGCTCCATATCCTCTAAAACCGGTGGGGCGCGCGATGGGAAAGCCTTCCGGCAAAGGCTCCTCGATACGGTAATCTGTGGGATCCTCTTTGATCACCGCTTGTTCCATTTCCCTTAAATCTTTATACAGCAAAAAGACGTGTTCTTTTAAAACATAGGCGTCCCTTCCGCTGCCGGCGAGGGTTTTATAAAACAATGAGCCTGGATCGGGACGGTAAATGTCGCCCTCAGTGGCAAAGAGAGGATCTTTGTGAGTTTCTTGATAGTTTTCTTGCCGCTTGAGGCGCTCCTTGTCGCCGCCTGGGACAAGTTCATCGTACATCGATCGCTCGAACTCGGCGGGATGAATGTAGATTTCTTGTCCTTTTCTCTTATATTGGACAACCGGCGCTTTAAGATCCGGAGTTCCAAAAAGAGGAGCCTCCAGCGCCGTGATGACGCCTTTGTTTTCTCTCATTTGAAGGCCGTCGTAATGGCGCTCGAATTGTTGCCCGTAGGCGCAAGAGAGCAAGCAAAATAAAACGAGCGCTTTTTTCACAACCACCCCGCCTTATGTCCAATGGAGAGGGAAAAGCTGTCGTCATAGCGCGAGTCGGCGCTTAGATCGGTGTTAAATTGATCCGAGCTGGCCTTGAGCCATTGCCTTTGAAAGTTAACGCCAAAAACGGCCTTGCCAAAATT
>JBBDND010000239.1:0-13091 GCA_040877865.1 Bacteriovoracaceae bacterium
GCTTGATCACGCCAACACAGGCATGGGTCTGCCGCCAAAAGCGGCGCCGGAGGCGCTGGAGTTTTTACAAGAGATTTTCGTCAAGAACAATTTTAATGAGAAGAGCGCTCCTAATAAAAAACTCCAATCATCCCTGGGAGATTTGATGCAATTGCGGCCGGCCGCCAGCAACGCCTGGGCGGTGGGAGAAAGCTTGAGCTCCTCCGGAGCTCCCATTTTACACAATGACATGCACCTGACCCACTCCCTTCCGAGCCTGATTTTCTTGCAACATTTAAAGATGCCGGGACTTAATGTTAGCGGCGCCACCATGCCTGGCCTGCCTTTCATGATTAGCGGCTATAACGGCAAGGTCGCCTGGGGAGTCACCAGCGCGGTGGCGGACGTGGTGGACCTGGTGATTGAAAAGCCGGACCCCGCCAATCCAGACTCGGTTCTCAATCAAAGACGTCATTGTCCTATTAAAACGAAAAAGGTCGTCATTAAAGTCAAAGACAAAAGCGACCAAGAATTTGAGGTTAGATCAACCTGCAACGGGCCTGTTTTAAACGATCTTTATCCCAATTTCTTGCCGGAAAACTCTCCCATATTGGCCATAAGATTAAAGCTGCCCAATGTTCAAGAAAGCTTTGGACATCTCTACCAGGCCAACCAGGCCCAGGACGTTTTCGAGTTAAGGGACGCCTTGATGCGAATTCCTGGCCCCATTCAAAATGTCATGGCCGGGGACCACCAGGGAAATATCGGCTTTTTCGCCACCGGCTCGGTTCCCAAAAGAATCAACCATCGAGGGGCGTTTCCCATTCCTGGCTGGCTTGAGAAATACGAATGGAAGGGATGGATGTCCAAAGATGAAATGCCAAAATCTTTTAACCCCGAAAAAGATTATTTCATCAACGCCAACAACCTGATTCACAATGTCTATAAAAACACGCCTTTTTTCCATGTCGAGGCGGCTCCTAGCCACCGCTTTGACCGCATAAAGGAAAAACTGTTGGGGCTTGAGACCAAAGACCAAGCAGGTTTGCAAAACATTCAAAAAGACACTTTCCTTTACCGAGCGAGCAAGATCCTCCCCCATGCCTTGGAAGATTTAAACGCCGCCAAGGGGTGGGACTCTTTTGAGCAGGCCGCGCTAAAAAGGTTAAGCGACTGGGATTATTCTTCTGGATCCGACTCCAAGGGCAGCGCGATTTTCATGTCGTTTTATCGAAAAGCCTTGCATGAAGCTCTGGAGAACAAACTCGATCCAAGCGCCCTCTACGCCTTTTTAAAGCAAAGATATTCGGCCAATGTCGCCGACTTATGGTTTAAGCGCAAAGACCACCCGGTGTGGGACAATCCCCATACCCCCAAAGTGGAAGAGCGCTCCTCAAACCTTGTTTTGGCCTTTAAAAAGTCGGTTAAAGAATTGAGAGAGAAACTGGGCGACGATATCGAAAACTGGCGTTGGGGCGAGTTGCACTATCACAGGCCGACCCACACTTTTGGCAAAAAAAACGTCTTGAGTTTTTTCAATTTGCCAAAAGTTCCCATGGCCGGAGGTCTTGATTCTGTTTGGAAGGCGCATTTTAATTTAAACGATTTCGGAGACCCGTTCAAGGTGGCGGCGGGTCCCGTTTACCGCTTTAGCATAGATCTCGCCAATCCTGAGAAGGCGGGCTATTCGACCGACACAGGCGCCAGCGGCTGGCCCTTGTCGCCCCATTACTCGGACCAGCACGAGCTCTGGAAAAAGGGCGAGCTGATCCCCATCGAACGGGACATGCAAAAACTTAAAGAAAGCCACCCAGATCAAATTATGGATCTTATCCCTTGAGTTTTTTAAAAAAGCTGGTTCTGGCTCCCATAAAGTTTTATCAATACGCCATTTCTCCTCTGCTTGGCTCCCATTGCCGTTTTTATCCCAGCTGCTCCCAGTACGCGGTGGAAGCGGTGGAGAAGCTGCCTTTTTACAAAGCGGCGCCTAAAATTATTTGGCGAATTCTAAGATGTCATCCTTGGAGCCGCGGAGGCCATGATCCGGTTTAAAAAATCTGAACCGGATCCACGTCGACTTTATAGCTGACGCCGGAAACCGGTTTGTAATTGCGCTCGAAGGTGTTGAGGAGATTGTGCAATTGATTCAGGTTTTCGGTTTTGAGCATTATGGCCCAAGTAAATTGATTGGCCTTCTTTTCTATGCTCAAAGGGCTGGGCCCCATGAGGCGCACCTCCTTAAAATCGCTGGCCAGCGCCTTGTTGAGATTGCCGGCGACCTCGGAGATAACTTTGATCACCCGCTCCCGAAAGCGCGAGCTAAAATAAAGCATCACCATTTTTGAATATGGCGGACAAAAACAAATTTGTCTAAGCATAAGCTCGTCCTGGTAAAAACCGTCAAAAGAGTTTTCGCGGATAAACTTAAAGACATTGTGTTCCGGATTCATGGTTTGCACTAAAACCTGGCTGTCGGGATGGTAACGTCCCGCTCTGCCAGAGACCTGCTTGGCCAGCTGATACATGCGCTCGGTGGATCGAAAATCGGAATAATTAAGCATGGAGTCCACTCCCAGCATCACCACTAAATTCACTCTTTCAAAATTATGTCCCTTGGCAAGCATTTGGGTGCCCACCAGGATGTCGATTTTCTTGTCGTGAAAGTCGTTTAGTTTCTGGTTTAAATCCTTAATGGTGCTTATTTCATCCCGGTCAAAGCGCTCGGTGGAGTATTCGGCCATCTCTTGTTTTAAAACGCTTTCCACCTTTTCCGTCCCAAATCCCTTGTTCAACAAGGACAAGGAGCCGCACTCGGGGCATTGCTCGGGCAAAGGCATTTTAAAATCGCAATGGGCGCAGCTTAAGAGATTTCTTTTCTTAAAAAAGCGCAAATTGTTTTCACAACCGCACTTGTCGTTCATAAATTGATGTCCGCAGCCGCGGCACTGCACATAATGGGAAAAGCCAAGCTTGTTGATAAAAACTAAAACTTGCTCTCCCTTTTCCAGGGCCTGGCGCATGGCCTTGATGGTTTCAGGCATCAAGGGGTATGTGGGGTCGTTTTCTTTAAAGCGGTCTCTGGAATCCAAAAGAGCGAGTTTGGGAAAATGCCCTTCGCCCACTCTTTCTTTTAAAGTGTAATAGCGCCTGCCTCCGCTTTCGTTTGAAAAAAGATGATAATTTTCCATGGTGGGAGTGGCGCTTCCCAAAACGATCGTGGCGCCATGCAACTGAGCCTTTTTTATCGCCACGTCCCTGCCGTTATAGGGACAGCGGTCGTTTTGCTTGAATGATTGATCGTGTTCCTCGTCCACAATGACAAGTCCGAGCTTTTGGATGGGCAAAAAGATCGAGCTTCTAACCCCCATAACCAAAACCGGCTCGTCGGAGTCTTTAAGCGCTTTCCATATATTGTGTTTTTCAGAGGGAGTGACTCCGCTGTGATACGAGTAAACCTTGCATCCCAAATAGGTTTGAAACATTTTTACAAATTGGGGAGTCAAGTTGATTTCCGGCAACAAAAACTGGGCGGATTTTCCCTCGTCTAAAACCTTTTTAATTAAGTAGAGATAAACCAACGATTTCCCCGAGCCGGTCACCCCGTGGATATAATGCTGGGAAAAGCCCTCGCCCAGTCCAATCGCAATGGCGCCAAAGACTTCTTCCTGCTTAGGGCTTAATTGGTGGGGCAAGGGCTCCCCCGCTCCTTCTTCAAACTTTGGTTTTTGGGGACGCTTTAAAATCTTTGGAAGACAGTCAAAAATAAGCTTGCCCAAGCTGTAGTGATAATACTTGGCCATCCACTGATAAAGCTCAATTTCCTTTTCGTTCAAAGGATGCGCGTTTTCGATGGCGCCTTCTATCGCTTTAACCTTGGAAGAGTCAACCAAGGCCGCTTGTTCGGAAGAGCTTTTTCCAAGCACCACTCCCTGGCTCTTGCGCTTGCCCAAGGGAACGCTTACCAAGTCCCCAACTTGCAGCGGATCGTCCGCCTTATAGGTCAAGACACTTTCAGTTTTGGGAAAATTGACCGCGATTTGGTAAAGTTCACTCATCGAGAACTTTAGGAAGCTCGCTGTATTGATGTGGAAGCAGCTCTTTTAATTTGGCTTTTTCCAAAATTTGATCTTTGTCTCCAATATAGATATCCAGCTCTGGAGAGCAGAACTCCGACATGACTTGCAAACACACGCCACATGGATAAAGGGCCGGTTTTGTGTTGGAGCACACCACCACAAATTCAAGCTGGGGTTTTCCTCCAAGGTTGCTCACCATGTCCGAAACAGCGCTTCGCTCGGCGCAAACGCTGGCCCCGTTGACCACGATTTCCACGTTGGAGCCATAAAAGATTTCTGCGCTGCCGCGGGCCTTCACCGCCGCCCCCACTTTGACTTTTGAATATTCGGCGTACGCGTTTTGACGCGCCTTTTGGGCCAACGAAAAAGCGTCTTGAACAATTTGTGGCGCCTTGAAATTTGAGCTCATGAAATCTCCATATTTTGAAACACAATTTTTCCTTCCAACATGGTTAGTTTAGCGCGGCCAAAGAGTTTTCGGCCAATAAACGGCGAATTTTTAGATTTTGAGGCAAATTGCTCTTTATCAACGACGTATTGATTTTCCAAATCAAAAAGCGCCACGTCCGCAAGTTCCCCAGTCGCAAGCTTGCCGTGCGGCAGCTTGAACAAGGCGGCGGCCTTTTCGCTCATAAGCTCAACGCATCTTTCAAGACTCATTTTATTATTGTGAACAAAATATGTATAGATGAGAGGAAAGGCCGTTTCAAGACCTATGATGCCAAAGGGAGCTTTTTCAATATGAGCGTCCTTTTCATGGGGAGCGTGAGGAGCGTGATCCGTGGCGACGGCGTCGATAGTTCCGTCCAGCAGGGCCGCCACACAGGCCTCTCTGTCTTTTTTAGAGCGCAAAGGCGGATTCATTTTCCAATTCGCGTCAAGAGTTCCGTCTTCTCTTTCGGGGATGTCTTCATCGCATAAAAGCAAATGGTGGGGAGAAACTTCGGCCGTGACGTTAAGGCCGTTTCGCTTGGCCGCTCTTACATAGTCGATGGATTTTTTAGTCGAGATATGCAACACATGATAATGGGCGCCGGTTTTCTCGCTCATCTCGCAACCGCGCCTTACATGTTCCGATTCAGAATCTGGATCAATTCCTTTCACGCCGTGTTTTTCGCTAACCGCTCCCTTGTGAATGGCGCCTCCCAAGGAGAGGGATTCGTCCTCGCTATGATCCAGGATCGGCAGTCCCAATTCAAACGCCTGGCGCATGGCCTCTAAAAACACTTCGTCTTTTTGAACGCCCTTGCCGTCGTCGGTGATGGCCACCGCCCCGGCCTCTTTAAGCTCTTTGAAATTTGTTATTTTCTCGCCTTTTAAACCAAAACTTAAAGCTCCTGTGGGATAAACCCGGCAAAGGCCGACTTCTTTTTGTTTGTCCCACATCATTTTAACAACTTCTTTGCTGTCGGCGGTGGGCGCGGTGTTGGGCATGGAGACCACCGCGGTGAATCCCCCTTGAGCCGCGGTTTTTGAGCCGGATTCTATGTCTTCCTTGTATTCCATTCCTGGCTCGCGGAAATGCACTTGGGGATCAACCAGGCCGGGAGAAAGAAAGCAGCCTTTGGCGTCAATGACTTCTTTAAAAGATCCCTCATCCAAAGGAGTTTGCGAGAGTTCATTAATCTTGCCGTCCTTTACGGAGCAATGAACTTCCGTAAGCTCGTCCTTGCTTCCTAGATATTTGCCCAAAGTTTTCGCGTTTTTAATTAAAATCATGGTTCTCCTGTTAATAACTTTTTAAAGCAATTTTTTTAAATATTTTCCCGTTAACGACTTTTTATTCTTGGCGATGTCTTCAGGCGTTCCGGTGGCGACAATTTTTCCGCCATGCTTTCCGCCTTCAGGGCCCAGATCAATCACGTGATCCGCGCTTTTTATCACGTCCATATTGTGCTCAATCACCACCACGCTATGCCCCTTGTCCACCAATTTATTTATGGCGTTTAAGAGAACTTGAATGTCTTGAAAGTGCAAGCCTGTCGTGGGCTCGTCCAGGATGTACAAACATTTGCCCCGGGTGGCTTTGCTTAGCTCTCTAGAGAGCTTCATGCGCTGGGCCTCCCCGCCGGAAAGAGTGGTGGAAGACTGACCAAGCTTGATATAGCCAAGCCCGATTTCATCCAAGGTTTTAAGCGCCCGGTGGATTTTTGTGTGATGCTTAAAGAAGTCCTTGGCCTCCTCAATGGTCATGGCCAAGACATCGGAGATGTTTTTTCCCCGGTAGGCCACATTAAGCGTTTCTTGGTTGTAGCGTTTGCCGGCGCACTCGGCGCAGGTGATATAAACGTCGGGCAAAAAATTCATTTCCACTTTGATCACGCCGTTGCCTTCACAAGTTTCGCACCGGCCGCCTTTGACGTTAAAGCTAAAGCGCCCCGCCTTGTAGCCTCTGATTTTTGCCTCGTTGGTGTTGGCAAAAAGGGTTCTGATATTGTCGAAAAGCTTGGTGTAAGTCGCGGGATTAGATTTGGGGGTTCTGCCAATGGGAGACTGGTCTATTTCCAAGACTTGATCCAGCTTGTCCACCCCGGAAATGGCCTTGTAGCAGGTTTTGAGCTGGATGTTTTTGCGCAGATAGTTCTTCACGCCGGGAGCGAGAGCCTTGTGAACCAGCGTGGATTTGCCGGAGCCGCTAACGCCGCTAACCGCCACCAATCCTTCTAAAGGTATCTCCACCTCCAGATTTTCCAGATTGTTTTTATTCACGCCTTTAATTTTGATGGCGTCTTTCAAGTTTCGCCGCTCTTTCGGCCAAGGAATTTTCTTTTTGCCGGCAAGATATTGCGCGGTCAAAGATTTTGTTTTTTTAAACCGCGCGGGGGTTCCCTGCGCCACAATTTCTCCGCCGTGAACGCCGGCGCCGGGTCCAATGTCTATGATGAAATCCGAGGCCAGCATGGTTTCCTCGTCGTGCTCCACCACAATGACCGTGTTGCCAAGGTCTCTTAAGCTTTTTAGCGTTTCAATTAATTTGTCGTTGTCTCGTTGATGCAGGCCAATGCTTGGCTCGTCCAGCACGTACAATACCCCGCTTAAAGCCGATCCTATTTGGGTGGCCAGGCGAATTCTTTGCGCTTCTCCTCCCGAAAGGGTGTTGGCGGCGCGATTCAGCGTGAGATAGGTCAATCCCACGTCGTTCAAAAAATCCAAGCGATTGTTGATTTCTTTTAAAAGTTTATCAGCGATGATCGCCTTGTTTCCTTTAAAACTGAGTTTTTTAAAAAAATCCCGGGCGTCTTCAATGCTTAGTTTTGCCGCCTCCATGATTCCGACATCTTTTACCAAAACGGACCTGGCGAAAGCGTTAAGTCTTTGCCCTTCGCAGACCGGGCATTCCTCTATAATCATGAACTCTTCCAACTCGGATCTTATTTTTTCCGAACTGGATTCGTTGTACTTGCGCTCCAGCCAGTTCTCTATGCCTGGAAAAGCTTTTTTAAAAGTGTATTTTGAGCTCTCTGACTCAAAGTTGTAGGTGTATTCTTTAGAACTGCCTTCAAAAACCACTGTTTGAAGCCTTTTTGGCCATTTTTTCAAAGGGGTGTCGACGGAAACTTTCTCCGCGTCCAAAATGCACTTTACCATTTGGTAATAAAAGCCGCTTTTTTTGGCCATAGGCCCAATGGCGCCTTGGGAAAAACTCAACCGGTCGTCCACGATGTATTTGTCCTTGGCAAAAATCTTGGTCTCTCCCAGGCCGTTGCATTTGGGGCAGGCCCCCAACGGGGAATTAAAGGAGAACAAACGCGGCTCCAGCTCGGGATAGCTCTTGCCGCTTTTATGACTGTACAAATGTTCGGAGTAGAACTCTTCTTTGTCGTCGGAAAGAACAAAGATATTCCCCTCTCCCATTGTCAGCGCCTGCTCCACCGAATCGGTTAAGCGTCCTTTGATTCCTTCTTTAACCACAATCCGGTCCACAACAATTTCCAGATTGTTTTTTTTGTTCTTTTCCAGCTTTATCGATTCGTCCAAGGGTTGCAGGCCGCCGTTCACTCGGGCCTTGGAAAATCCCATGGAAAGGAACTTTCCAATCAGCTCCTTATGCTCGCCTTTTTGATTGGAAATAACCGGAGCCAGTATTTGCAGTTTGGTCTTTTCTTTCTTATTTAAAAGCTTCTCCACTATTTGCTGCGCCGATTGCGCCTGCAAGAGCTCTCCGGATTCCGGACAGTAGGCGTCTCCCACTCGGGCGTAAAGCACCCGCAAATAATCGTACACTTCGGTGATGGTTCCGACTGTCGAGCGCGGGTTATTGCCGGTGGATTTTTGATCAATGGCGATGGCCGGACTAAGACCTGTGATGCTTTCGACTTCCGGCGGCTCCATTTGCCCCAAAAATTGGCGGGCGTAAGAAGAAAGGGATTCTATATAGCGTCTTTGCCCCTCGGCATAGAGGGTGTCAAAGGCCAAAGAAGATTTTCCGGAGCCTGAAGGACCTGTTATGACAGTGAAAGTGTTGCGGGGAATGTCGACGTCAATATTTTTTAAATTATGCGCTTTGGCGCCCCGAATTGAAATTTTATCCATGGCGGCTATCTTACCTAATTAATTAGAGTTTAACCAGCCAACGAGGATGCTTTAAATTAAAATAAACGCTGCGCATTTTTACTTTTTCAACTAAGAAATACTTGAGACTCTCCATCTTTTTTTCTCTCCTAATAAAAACGTTTTTATTAATAATCTTGTATGAAAAAATCAAGAATGGAGATTCTAAACGAAGCTATACTAGAATCAAACAAACAAATTGGTAAAGCTAAAAAGACTCAAGATTTTTATCACCTAAGCTCTATGCTTGAATTAAGAAGGTCTTTGATTAGGCTGAGGGATCGAATATAATCAAGACTCCTGGGAAAAATACGATAAGAATAAGTAATAAAGGGAAAAAAGATGAAAACATCAGAAATGATTGAAAAATTATATTTGAAAATGAAAAAGGAACACGGAGATATCGCGGCTAGAGAATTTATTAGCTCTATGATCTTTAATATAATTGTTGATTGCCAAGAATCGGGCAATCAAAAAATCGCTGACGCTATTGATAAAACTGTAAAGGAGGACTTTGACATCTTTATAAAGCGCAAAGCAGCCTAATCCCAACCCCCTAAAATCCTTCAAACCAGCGCCAATCTAACCAGTTCCCTTTTGACCCTGGAGCCATAATACCGCTCATAGATACCGGAAAACATGTCCGACTTTCTTGGTACGGCCATTGCAGTATATGCTTTTCAAGGGGCTAGGATTGGCCCTCAAATGACTCCCTACAAGAGAGGATTTATGAAATGGATTTCACCACTTGGCATAAAGGTTGGCATAAAAGCGGCCATGACGGCGCTGCTTCTTCCCCTAATCGTTTCCTGCGGCAAAAGTTTAACGGAGATCACTTCCGCTCCCAAGTCCCAGGATCACGCGGGGATTATAGCCAGCTGCGCCAGCGTGCAAGAGGCCAAGTCCTTTGCTCAAACCCATGGGGCGAAATACCGGATCATCAACGCCAAAAGAAAACTTGTTGAGTTTTATAACACTGACGAGACAACCTTGAAGGCGGCCTTGCCCCAAGTAAAAACCCGCCAGAATAAAGTGTATGAACATCAATTGGTTCAAGGAGGATTTCCAGAAGTTCAAAGCTATGGAGACTATGAATTTTACGGCCCCCACGCCCCCCAATATAGAACCGGAAATGTTTCAAGTTATTTTCCTCATTTAACCCAGATAGACGGAGAATATTTAAATCAAAGCGCCCAAGGCCAAGGAGTGACTATCGCTGTGATAGACACCGGCGTCTATTACAACCACCCTCATATCAGCCCCAATATTCATGTCAACCCGGCCGACCCCCACGGCCAGCAGGGCAATAACTCCGACGACGACGGAAACGGTTTCCGAGACGATTATGTTGGTTGGGATTTTTACAACGGTGACGCCTATCCCATAGACGACCACGGGCACGGCACGCATGTGGCGGGGCTTGCCGCGGGGACTTATGGCGGAGTGGCGCCTAAGGCCAAAATTCTTCCGGTAAAGGTATTGGGCAAAACCGGGCGCGGAGATTTGGCCACCATCGCGGCCGGCATTCTTTACGCCATCGACATGGGCGCCGATATTATTAATTTGTCCTTGGGCGGGCCCGCCGCGGGCCAGGCGTCCGCTGACATCAACCAGCTCTTAAGCGCGGTGGTTAAGGCCAAAAATCACAACGCTCTTTTAGTGGCGGCCGCCGGCAACGGGGGCCAGGACGGAGTGGGCGATTGCAACGACGCCAATCCCATCTATCCGGCGAGCTTTGACCAGAAAAACATCGTTTCAGTGGCAAGCGTCGATCGCTATAACAACTTAACCGCCTATTCAAACTTTGGATCTCAATCCGTGCATGTCGCCGCTCCAGGAGGCGACCAGTATTCGGGGGGGCTTTTGTCTTTGGGAGTTCCAAACTGCTATGGACCCTGCGATCAAAGCGAGCAGCGCTATGTTTCCATGGCGGGAACCTCCATGGCGGCTCCGTTGGTCGCGGGAGTCGCGGCCCTCATCAAGAGCGCCAAACCAGGTCTAAATCACCGGCAGATAAGAAGCGTTATTTTGGCTCAAGGAACAAGTTTTGAAGCGCTGGCGGACAGAGTGCAAAGCTCTAAAGTGGTAAACGCCGCCATGGCGGTGCAAGCGGCTTTTGGATTATAGTTGTCGCGCTTAAACGCTAAAGATAATTTAAAATGGGAGCTATGCGATTAACATGTTCTCCGTCAATCGCGGCGTCGTTCATCAAACAGTCTTCGCGCGATTCATCACAGATATTAACTCTGCGACAATACTTCCCGTCAAGTTCGCTGTCGACGTAATCAGTTCTGCCTCTGACTAAAATGCCTTCCACTTGATAAGTTTGCGCGTTAAATATTGGCGATCCGGAATTGCCGCCAAAAGTGTCCAGGTTAGTGGAGAAATATTCGTCTTTGTCGTTTTCAAAAACTTTGGCGCCGCCGGCGTATTTTAAAGGCAGGCCGGAAGGATAGCCAATCACAAAGATGCCCTCGCCGCTTTTAACTTTAGCCTCTTTTCTTATCTTTACGGGCTCTCTGCCGCTTACCTTCCTGTCAAGCTTGATTAAAGCAAAATCAGAAACGTCGTCAACCACCGCGTAAACAACTTTAGAGCAAGAATAGAGATTATCAACGCTGATGCGCTCGGTTTTAACTTGATCCTTGTCGGCCACATAATCAAACATCCAAGAATTTTCAGCGCAGCTGCCAGTCATTTGATCTTCAACTTCTCCCATCATGTCTAAAACACAATGGCCTGCGGTGGCTAAAAGATCTTCTCCAACTAAAAATCCGGAGCAGTCGGAAACAGTCGGCTGATTGGCAAATTTTTCATCCTGGCACACAGCGGCTCCCCACTGGTCTGACAACAAGGGGGCCATGCCTAGGGAGAATTCCTTGTCTTGAATGTGAAAGGCCCTATTGGAGACTCTTGCGGCCACGGATTTTGCCACTTTTTGGATTTGCGCGCTTCTTACTTGTTCAATATCCATTCGATTGTCTTCGCCGTAAATAATTTGGCCGGAATTTACATGGCCAAAAGCGGCAGACAACATCAATAAACTGCTTATAAGAAATTTCATACACTCATCTCCTCTAGGAGAAAAGATATACAAAACCGCTCAAGCATTAACAATTTAAACAGTTTAAAATAACCTTACAGTTCAGCACGGCGCATTAGCGTTCTTAGAAAAGGTTTAGTTGGTTTCCGACATGGATCTCGTCAAAGCTCAAACCCTGGGTTAGCAGAACGGTTTGGGCCACCGGCCTAATTTGTTTTTCAATATAATGGCGATAATCCGGCTGGTCTTTGTTCAGGGCCAAAGGTTTCGGTCCTTGCATGGTCATGACATATTCAATTGAGCGCAAACGCTTTTGCTTTTCCACCGGAAGCTGCAACGCGGCTTTAATGTGGGGTGGAGCGCTTTTAGTGTATTCCGAGAGTTTCTTAGAAAGCCGTTTGGAGTAAACTAATTTATGGTCGTAAAGACCCGACTCCAGTTTTTTAATCTCTTCTTTAATAAATATCTCCAAAGGTTCGCCTTCAAACAAGCGCTGAAAGAGCTCGAATTGAAAATCTTTGGCGAGTCCGGTCCAGTCGCTTCGAACATATTCCATGCCGATAAAGCTCATGGTTCTATCGGCGTATCCCACATATCTTTTTTTGGCGCCTTGCTCTGAGCCTCGCTCTGAAATTTTGGCGGCTGAACTTCTGGCGGCTCCGAAAAAGATTTGGTCATATAATTTTTCATACTCGACTTCCAGGCAAGAGTCGCAATCAAATTCGTCTTTGATAATTTTTGCCAGGAAATGGTTCAAGTTTTTCGCCAACTCTCGCGTCTTGTCGCCTTCAAGCCACGCCCCTTCCAACTGAACAAAGAGCGAATCCGTGTCTCCGTACAAAACTTTTAGCCCTAGATTGTCAAAGTAATCAATCGATTGATTGAGAATCCAATGGCCGGCGGTGGTAATGGCGGTAGGCAAGTCGGCGTGATAAAATCTGGAGCGCGGCGAGCCCATCACTCCGTAAAAAGAGTTCATAAGTATCTTTATCGCTTGAGACAAAGGTTCGTTCCCGTTGTTTTTGGCGTTTGTTCTTTTATCTCCCAATTCCTTCAAAAACTCGGGCAAGATTGCCTCTTTCCGGGCGAACGCGATTGAGCCCGGAGTGTTGACCAACTCGGAACTTGGCGCTTGCGCGGCGAGCAGCCTCGCAAGAGGGTCGATGGAAAAGGTTCTTATAATGGATGGATACAAGCTTTTAAAATCAAAAACCGCCACGTTTTTAAAAAGCCCGGCTTTAGGCTCGATCACCATGCCGCCCGCGCTTTGCTCTTCCCTGGTCATGTCGGTGACGTTTGGGGCCACTAGACCTTTCCGATGCAGCCTGGGCAAATAAAAGTGGTCAAAAGAAGCGGTGGAGACTCCCACTTTGTCGATTTGTTGCCCTGAATATAGCGATCGCGCGATTAACAACTCATAAATGCCCAGTTTTTTGTAAATC
>JBBDND010000240.1:0-2368 GCA_040877865.1 Bacteriovoracaceae bacterium
CTGGCCAAGAGTTTTGCGCATTCGTTACAGGGAAAATGGGTCACGTAACAAGTCGAGTTTTCCAGACTGCGCGGCGAGTGGATAATGGCGTTTGCCTCGGAGTGCACCACATAGCCGTATTTTTGATGCTCCAAAGCCTGGGTTTTGTCCTTGCCCCAAGGCAATTTTGTCTCGTTTATTCCGGCCACAAAGCCGTTATATCCCATGGTGATTTGGTGGTTTTTTTGATCCACAAAAACGCAACCAACTTTGGTTGCCGGATCTTTAGATTTAAAAGAGGCCATCATGGCCTGGAGCATAAAATACTCGTCCCAAGAAAGTTGGGATTTCACCTCAAAATAATTAGGGTTGTCTATCATAGGGCGTCTATAGCGTGGACTCTTCCAAGCTCTCCATGGCCTCTTTTAGCGCGCTTTCTCCGGATTGCGCAAGACCTTCTTCCGAAGGCTCCTCTTCCACGGGCTCTTCTTCCTGTTCCGCTTTTTTCGAACTTTGATGGTTGATCGTTAACAGCTGGTCAAGGTTGTTGCGCAAAGTGGTCATTTCTTTTAAGAATTTTTCTTTGTCCTCGTCGGTGTAAACGAATTCTTCCAGCAACACCTTGGCGGCCATTTTGTTCATTCTTTTCATTAAAGTTTTAAGGCTTTTGTATTCGGTTGGAAGCTGGGGGGCGTTTACGGTTTTCTCAACCGCTTCTTCAACGCCGTTTGTTTTGATGTATTTAACCATGTCTTTGATTTCTTTGGCGGAGCGGTTTTTCACAACGTCTATGATCCTGTCCTGCTCCTCGGAGCCAAGCTTAATCAACTCGTTGGTTTGGCTGGCGTTTAACTCGCCCTGAGACCGGGCCTCTTTTACTTTTGGAGAGGAGTTCACGTCCCGGTCAATCGCGCTCTTGATGACTTTTTTGGACAGGCCGGTTTTTTCAGCGGTCAAGTCTATAAAAGATCTTTTATTGTTTGGAAGCTCTCTTTTTATTTCGTTATCTTCCTTGTTATTGGCAAGATCTTCTTCCTCATACTTTGTGGCGAGAGGGTTGAGTTCTTCATAAATTTCTTTTCCTCGCGCCAGACATTTTTCAAATTCCACCTTGTTTAAATCCAAGCGAACCAGATTTTCATCAATGGACATAAGCTCTTGTTCAAGACCCGATTTATGAACTTTTACAACGGCCGCTTCTTCTATGCCCAGGCTTTTTAAGGCGCTGTAGCGCCTTCCGCCGGCGATCAGCTCGTTGTTGCCGTTTATGAGCAAAGGCTGAATCAGTCCCACCGTTTCAATGCTTTTTTTGAGGGTTTCATTGTCGGTGTTTGTTCTAAGATAGGAACTTTTAACCTTGATTTGATCCAGCTTCATCATCTCCATTCTGTCTCCTTCTCGTGTGTGTGTGAAAGATAAACTAAAGGAGAGAAGCGGCTTTGTCATGCTTTTTTAACGCAAGACGACTTAAGCGCTTGATAGCCCTTTGCGCGCAAATAAATTATCTAGAGTTTTAAGGCCTTGCGAACAAGGAAATCCGCGCGTTTACCCGTCGCTGCCAATGGCCTCCACCGGACAGCAGGCCAGGGCGTTTTCACAATCTTCTGTTTCGGATTCGTTGCTTGGCTGTTTGGCGACATAGGCGTGCCCGTCGTCGTCGTTCATCTCAAAAAAACCGGGCGCCTCAACGCAACAGGCGTCGCAGGCTATGCATTGGTCGTCAACATAATATGTTCCGGAGGCGTTTTGGCTCCATTTGGCTTCTTTGTCGGCCAT
Organism: Bacteriovoracaceae bacterium; assembly: GCA_040877865.1. Lineage (GTDB taxonomy): Bacteria > Bdellovibrionota > Bacteriovoracia > Bacteriovoracales > Bacteriovoracaceae > UBA845. The sequence continues at coordinate 1,756 of JBBDND010000240.1, forward strand.
TTATTTCCTTAGGTACGTGGTACCTTTTCTTTGAAAAGGTACCACGTACCTACAATAAATTTGGATAAGTGACAATACTTGCGTCTTCTTCCAGCTTCTTAACCAGTTGCCCTCGCATGTCTTGAGCGAGTTGATTGGCCAAGACGCTCTTTTGTTCTTCCAAGTTCTTTTGGGCGACTTTTTCCAGCTCTTTAGGGGTTTTAAGAGAAAGAATTTTCACGATTTTCACGTCGATGGGATTGTTTTCCACGATAACTTCTTTTGTTTGATTCTCTTTAAGAATAGGCGCCAATGTTTCTTCTTTTAAGCTTACGCCCTCGATTGTGGAGTCGTAGAAACTCAAATCGCCCTCGGCGACTAAAGTCAGATCGTACTTGCCGGCCAGTCTTTTTACCTGTGAAAGATCGCCTTTTTCAAAAGCGTTCTTAATATCGGCGGTTAAACCTTCCACAAAGGCTTTAAGCTCTTTTCTTTTTGACTTTTGCAGATGTCGTTTGGCCACAATTTCTTTAACTTGTTCATATGGTTTGTTAACCGCCGCTTTCTTGTTTTGGACATAGATGATATGCCAACCAAAGTTTGTCTTTACCGGTTGAGAGATTTTTCCGGGCTT
>JBBDND010000241.1:0-2331 GCA_040877865.1 Bacteriovoracaceae bacterium
CTATTGGGCCTATCTGTTCGGGGGGCTGATTTTTTACGCCAGTTTTTTCTTTGGAGAAGTTCCCGACGCGGGCTGGTTTTCCTACACTCCTTTGTCCGGCCCAAAGTACGCGGGAATTGGGTTGGATTTTTGGCTCTTGGGGCTGGGGTTGGTTGAAATTTCCGGCATCGCCACCGGCGTCGAAATTGTGGTGACCATACTTAAATTTCGGGCCATGGGTATGAGTTTGAATAGAATGCCTCTGTTCGTTTGGACCTTGCTTGCCATGGGGCTTATGATCGTTTTCGCGTTCACCACTCTTTTAACCGCGACCTTCATGCTTGAGCTTGATCGAACTGTCGGCACCAACTTTTTTAATCCGAATAGGGGAGGCTCAAGCCTTTTGTGGCAACATCTTTTTTGGTTTTTCGGGCACCCCGAGGTCTATATCATTTTTCTTCCCGCCACCGGCATTGTTTCCACTCTGGTTGGAGCCTTCAGCAAGCGCTCTATTGTCGGCTACAATTATGTGGTGGCGGCGATTGTGGTGACCGCTTTTGTCAGCTTTGGCCTTTGGGCGCACCATATGTTCACAACAGGTTTGCCTGAATTAGCCTCCGGTTTTTTCACCGCCGCAAGTTTGGCCATTGGCATCGCAACCGGCGTCCAGGTCTTCGCTTGGATAGCCACCCTTTGGGGAAGCAAACCCTCATTTTCCACTCCGATGCTGTATCTTTTGGGCTTTTTCTTTATATTCGTGTTGGGAGGTCTCACGGGAATCATGTTGGCGGTGGCGCCCTTTGACTGGCAGGTCCACGACACTTTTTTCGTGGTGGCGCATTTTCATTACGTCTTAATCGGCGGCGTTGTATTCCCCGCCATCGGGGGGCTTTATTTTTGGCTGCCTAAAATAACGGGCAAAATGCTGAATGAAAAACTAGGCAAGTGGGGCTTCTGGGTCGCTTTTGTCGGATTTAACGCCACGTTTTTTCCCATGCACATCATGGGGCTTTTGGGGATGCCGAGGAGAGTTTACACTTATCAAGAAGAGCTTGGTCTGGATGGATACAATCTGGCCGCCACTATCGGAGCTTTTATTTTTGCCGTCGGAATTTTGATTTTCGCGCTGGACGCTCTTTACAGTTTGTTTCGGGGAAGGCCTGCCACCTCCAATCCTTGGAACGCCGGAACTTTGGAGTGGTCCGTCAGCTCCAAACCTCCGATTTATAGCTTCTACCGCCCCCCTATAGTAAAAGGAGTTGAACCTTTGTGGACGGAGAGCTCAGAGCCGGATCCGCCAGAGTTCGTTCGCGTCCAAAACGCGCTGACCTGGGCCCCCGCCAGGTGGAGGGGAGCTTTGGTGACCGACGCTCTGAAGGGATTGCCCCAATCGATTCAATGGATGCCGGGACCAAGTTTGATTCCTTTGCGCGCGGCTTTTGGCCTTTTGATTCTTTTTTCGGCGTTGCTGGTAAAGTTTTATATTGTGAGCGCCGCCGCTCTTGTCTTCACGTTGGGAGTGGTTGCCAGATGGTTTTGGACCGAGGGGCCCTATATAAAAAAAGCCGAAGCGGAAGAAATTGAAAAGAGCTCAGGTCTTCCCGTTTTTTCAGACGGACCGAGCAGCGTCGCCTGGTGGGGAGTCTTGGGTTTTGTCGCCGTTATGGGAACTGTGTTTGGGGCGCTTTTTTTCTCCTATTTTTACCTTTGGCTTTACTCCGATCAATGGCCGCAAGGGGGAGAGCCTCTTCCCACAGTGGTTTTGCCCGCGGCGGGAGTTTGTTTTTTGATTGGAGCCGCCACAGTTCAAGTCTGGGCGCTGTCTCGGGCCAAAAAACAATTGAGAAAGGAAACGCGTTTAAGCATGTTTTTCAGTTTTCTTCTTGGACTTGGATATTTAAGCGCGCTGGGAATTACGATGGCCGCCTCCCCTTTGAACCATAAAACAAACGCCTATTCATCGGCGTTTTATGTCATAAACGCTTTTATGTTTGCGAGCGCCTTTGTCGCCGTGGCCTACAGCGCCGGCGCCCAGTTAAAAATATTCAAACACCTCCAAAATTGGAAAAAATCGTTTTTGTTCACCCAAATATCCACTTTTCTTTGGTCGTTCAACTTGGCGGCGGGCGTCGCTGTTTTTGCCGTTTTGCATTTGTCAGCGAGGGTCATCGCCATATGAAGACTTTACCGCTTCAAAAAAGAATTTCCGAGTGGTATGGCCTTTGGGGCTCCTCGCTTGCTTGGCTGGGACACTTTTTATCCTCCTATTTGATAGCGGAATTTGGCTGCGTTTCAAGCTCCCTGCGCCAAGCTTGGCTTGGCGCGAGCCAACTTTGTTGGGTTGTGATTTTG
>JBBDND010000242.1:0-12838 GCA_040877865.1 Bacteriovoracaceae bacterium
AAAGGTTTTTTGCCCTCAACGAGGCCAAGAAAAAAGAATATGTTTGCGCCAAAGGCGGCGGTCAAAGGGGATACACTCCCTTTGGAACAGAGCACGCCAAAGACAATCCCCACATGGATTTAAAAGAGTTTTGGCACGTCGGTCGGGAAGTGGCCCAAGGGCATAAATTTTACGAGTACTATCCGGAAAACATATGGCCAAAAGAGGTGCCGGATTTCAAAGAGCATTTATTGGATCTTTACGACAGTTTGGACAAGACATCCCATGTCTTGTTGAAAGCTTTAGGACAGGCGCTAGACGTTCCTGAAAATTACTTTAGCGACATGATCGAAACCGGAAACTCTGTTTTGAGGGCCATTCATTATCCGCCAGTGGGGGACGCTCCTCCAGCGGGATCTATCAGGGCCGCCGCCCATGGAGACATCAATCTCATCACTATTTTGATGGGGGCCACCGCCAGCGGTTTGCAACTTTTGGATCGCGACGGGCAGTGGCTGGATGTTGACACCAAAGAGGGCCAATTAGTGGTGGATTCCGGGGATATGCTCTCCAGAATCACCAATGACATAATTCCCGCCACCATTCACCGAGTGGTCAATCCCGACGATAGCGGCAGCGAGAGATTTTCCATGCCTTACTTTGTCCATCCTCATCCAGCGGCCATGCTAGAATGCATTCCCTCTTGCGAAGGAGACGGAGCCAAGTACCCTCCCATCAGTTCTCATGACGCTTTAATGAAAAGACTAAAAGAAATTGGCCTTATGTAATTAATAAGGCGCCAGGCGCTTAACTCGGTTCGTTAAGTGCCTGGCGCCACGCTTGTCTACTTGACTGAATCTTTCCATTTCAGCTACTTTTAAAATATAAAAAACCTTGGAGGTTAGTATGAAATTAATCATTATGGCTTTATTGGCCTTTTCCGTTTCTTTTGCGACAGCGCAAGTCGTGGACACTGTTGAAAAGACTCAAACAGAAAGTTTTAGAATCGACTCAAGAACCGATTTTGGCGGGAGAGTTTATTACGCCTGCGAATCCGTTGAACATAAAACAGAAGCTCTGTTAAAAGAGCTGGGAGCTTACGATATTAGCGTTCGTTGCAGCGGAGGTATTGATCCTTGGGGCGGCTACGCCAGAGAGGCCTTTGTTAAAACAACCTTTACCGTAAAATCTGAAAACGCTCAAGGCGATCAAGACGGAAGCTACGAGGAATTTGAATTTAAAAGCTTTGGCTCATGTCACCTTTATTCGGAAGTGTTCTCCCAGGTGAAAGACGCTTTTGAGTTTGAAAGATTGGACAAAGTGAGAAGATGTTTTAGATCAAACGACCGCATTACAATTTCCGGCAGCGTTTTAAAATAAGATTAGGTACGTGGTACTTTTTTTCAAAAAGTACCACGTACCTAGTCAAAATATCTTTTGATGGCCACGCCATATTTAAAATTGGTAACATTGCTGGCCTGAGTGGATCCATCCTCAAATTCTTCTTCAATTCTAGCGCTTTCAAAAGCCGATTCCATCACAAAATCCATTTGCCTGTTGATCGGGGTGTTGAGAGTCAATTTGGTGGAGGGAAGCAGCAGGACGTTGCCGGAGCTTGCCAAATCCACCGAAGTGGTTTGTGATTGGCCCCAACCCAAACCCAAGGCGAAGCCAAAACGGGCGTTGTAAAAAGCGGGAATTTTTTCAAAATAATATCTGCCCTCAATTAGGCCAAGAAATTGGGTGGTTATTAAAGAAGCTTGAGGCAAGTTAATCACTTCTCTTGAATAGCGGGCGCCCCCCGCCAAGGCGATATGCCTGGTGAGCTCTCTTTCCACCATGCCTTCAAAAACCATGCCCCCTCTTTGTTCCGAGACAACCGCCGCCTCTGAGACGGATGAGCTTAGACCTCGAAAAAGAGAAACATGCGCCGCCAAGGAAAGGCGGGGAGAGAAGAGCTCCCTTTTTACGTATTTTTGTCTGATTTTTTCCGGGGTTAGCGCCCACAGATACTCGGTCGCCTCGTGCATGGTGACCACTTCGCCTTTTCTAAAAGGGATGGGGGTGTTGTCGTTTTGAATTTCCCATTGGGTGAATTCGCGGGTGACAGAGATGGCCTTGGCTATCAGGCTTACGTTGTCTGAAGTAAAGGTGGCCTTTTTCCCGACGCTTAAGCCGTCTTTCTTGCCATTGCGGGTGACAAAGGTAAAGCCGGTCTTAGAAACTCCTTGAATCACAGTCAATTCATAAGCCTGCAAAGCTGACTGAAAAAGAAGGATAAAAAGCAAACACAAACGCATGCTTTTATTCTACCTTAAAAAGGATTTTCATCAATTTTATTGAGCAGAAAGCTTAATTGGACAGAAATGCCGGATAGCTGCCGTCGACTGTGGGGTCGTCGGTGCTTAGATCCTCGGAGCTGATATTGTATATGCCGGTTCTAATTTCGGCGGAGCCCGCGTTGTTTTCATGAAAGGTAAAAAACACGGAAGGCTGAGCGTTGTCGGCGGCGGCGCCGGAGTTTTCGTTGCTGTGGCCTTTGATCATGTTTATAATAGGCGACAGAGCGATACCGCCGCCATCATGAGAGCTGTTAATATTCACTTTGGGGGATGATTCTGAGGTGGCTATCCTATAATCCGAAAGCATGATCGAAGAATTTGCCAGATCCGCGGTGTTCACGGAAACTGCAAGAAAATGGGCCTGATTGGGAATCCCGCTTGCGCTTGCGGAGGCATCGTCTTCTTTGTGAGCCGCATTTGTGGTTAAAGCAATAATGGCTTTTCCACCAGAATCCGCGGTTATGGCGACTTTGTCAATTCCAGACTGCGCCAGATAATTTGAGTATCCGGTAAAGCGCGAAGTGGCGGAGAAATCTGAAAGGTCCGCGTCGTCAAAAACAGCGCTGTTTAAATATGTGTCCCCGCTGGTTGTTTTTGAAACGCCAGCGACGAAGCTTGCGCCATTATTGTCAATGGCAAGGCTGATATTTTGAATTTCGTCAAAGTCATTCATGTTGAAAACATTTTCTAGGCTGTCGATCAGGGAAAGAGCGTTGCTAAAGCGATACATATGCAAATTGACGCCGGCTTTAACTGCCAGAATCATATTTCCATTCGTGTCTTGGTTGGCGATTCTCATTTCTGAAACGGATGTTTTAGTGTTTAAAATCAAGGTTGAAGGAACAAGGGTACCCAACACTAATGAAGGATCGCTTCCTATGAGTAGAGTTGTTTTTAGATTATTGGAGCCGTCGGCAAAGGGAAGCAACCATCTGTCGGTAGCCAAGTCTTGAATAGCGATATTGCCAAGATAAAGGGCCAACTCGCCGTTTAAATCCAAGTAGTCTCCAGCTGCCGGGCCGGAAATTGTCACCGTGTCGCCGCTGTCGGAAGCGGATATTTCTTTTTGGAGGTCCGCGTGGTCGTTTATGGCGTTGGCCAGATCTGTGGCGGTTGTGCCTGGATCAGTGCCAACAAAATCATTGTCAAATTCAAAAGTGACCGTCGAGCCGTCGGAAAGGCCGAACTCTATTGTGTCTCCGTCAGCGGGCACTGCGGTAAATTGTATGTCCATCTGAGCTTTGTTTCCTCCAACTTCGGAGTCTACGCTATTAGATAGACCGTTTTCCACCATGTCTTGCAGTGGAGAGGCGCTATCGTACAGGCCAGCATAATTAAAACTTAGCTTGTCGTTAGAGATGTCTATTCTTCTGACTCGCATCACGGGGTTGTTGGTGGAATTTTCATAAATTCTGTAAGACACCAATAAGGAGACGCCGGATTTTCCCGTCATGGACAAGTCGTAAACGGCCTTTGGAGCGACAGTGTCCGAAGCGAAGAAAATGGAGTGAACTGAAGTCCAGTTCCCGTTGTCGTCATTGGCGAGCTTTTCAATATGGATGTCGGTTCCCGCGGCGTAGGCCACATATTGGAATTCTCCCGTCTCGTCAAACCATGAAGCCACTTCGTTGGCGGAAGAAGTGTTCACCAGCAGTTTAGAATTGGATTTTGCTTCCAAATTCACGTAGGTTTTTGTGGAAACCGCCTTGGTACAATCCGCTGGGTTGCCGTCTCCGTCATCTCCCAAGCAGAGTCTTAAATGCAAGGCTTCATTTGTCGCAATGGAGGGATCAGGCGTCCAAACCAGCTCCTCTGAGCTTTGATTGTCGCTATTGGCGTTGGGGATGTCTGCCCAGTTTGCCCCCGCCACCGCGCAACCAGTCGCGGGATTTCCAACGCACACCTGCCATTGCCAAGTCACATTCGCGCCGTCAGTTGAGCTGGCATCGGTGTAACTGGGGGGAGTTAAGCTAAAAGGATGCCCTGGAAAAACGGTCTTTCCATTAAGATCCACATCGCTAGCGTCCGCAAATTCGGGCGCAGGATTGACATTTTCAACATTGAGGTAAAACTCGGAGCCTATATTGCTGACAGATTCCGCTGTTGAGCTGTCGTCGGGGACGTCGTTAACCGTTACTCTGATGCCAACATCCGCTTGCGCAGAAGAGTTATTGGCCCACTCTGGAACCTTAAAACATGTTTCTATTGTGTAATACTCGGCGTCGTCGTTTCTAGTCACGCTTTGCAAGCTTGAAACTGTGGAGTAAGAATCCGCGCCATTTACAAGATTTTCCATCTTTACCGAAAGAGTCATGTGATCTCTTTCCAGATCTTTTACGACAGTGTGGAGGACAACATAATCGCCTTCATTTACTTGATTTCCACTATGTAAGACAGTGCCGGAATCCACGCAACTAGAATCTGCGGAAGTGAGGTAAGACTCGTTATCGTCCTCTGGAGTGGTGTTGGCAAAATCTTGCTCTTGAATCTCAGGAGCGGACTGATATTCGTCAACCGTCATTTCCCATCTCACATGATTAGAATCTTTGTCTGTGCCTCCCCACTTGGAGCCGGCGTCGGTGATAAAAGCTTTTAACACATAGCTGCCGGATTCAATAGGCCCGTCATCGTTAAAGGCGTCCAAACTTAAATTGCAATAATAAGTGGTGACAGCGCCGCTCGGGGTAGAGCTGTCGGTAATGCCGCTTTTGGAAATTTGTCCGGTGACACAAGAAGCTTTGGTGTAATCGCTATTGCCGTCTACATCTTGATAGGCGGCGTCGGCTGATTTTTTTATTTGAAAATAAACTTCGGACTTGTCCTCGCCATGAGCGGAAGTTGGATCGTTATAGTCCGTTCCAAAATCTTCAAGCACGTCAATCGCCACTTTTATCACATTGTCCACATCGCCCGCGTCTGTGTATAAACCATTTAAGTCGTTGTCAACACTCTGAGTGACAGAGCAGCCGGTGTGGTAAACATCACTGTCTTCCGAACAGCCAAAATCATCGGTGTTGGAGCTGATCTTTATGATGGGCGCCGGATTTTTTGGCAACACATTCATCGCCCATGATTTTTGTTCCAATAAAGTTGTGGTTCCGTATTTATACGAGCTGACACTTAAAGTTTTTGAGGCTCCCACTTCGGAATTCGTAAGAAACTGGGTGGTTAAACCCTCAAAGCAATAAGTGTTGCTGGTCATGTCAATCTGAGCGCCTTGTTGGGAGCCGTTGATGTCGAAAACCAGATAAACATCGGCCGTTCCGTCGTTGTTTTTGTCCCAGTCGTCCACCGTTACGCAAATGCCGGGAGTGTCGCCTGTTTGAGTCTTGGTGGCGATGTTTTCCAACTCGGTTATTGTGTCGCTGTCGTGATCGTATAAAAAACCGCCGTCATTATAAGTTTCGGTGTCGATGGCCACAATGGTGTGGTTGTAAGTGGGATCGGCAGAGCCAAAAACCGGCAAGTCGGGGTTGACCGCATTAATAACCCAGACAAAAGATTCGTACATATTATTAGAGCTGTCGGCGATTCTTATTTCTACCGTGTGAATTCCAAGCCCCAGCGCTTGCGGGTTGATAGTGGTGGAAAAACCGGTGGTGGCCGAGTTAAAGTTGGGAGAAGAGACAGTCGCGGCGTCCACCAGCCAGGTGGCGAATCCGGAAAGCCCGTCTGGATTGTCCAGGTCCACCGCAATAGTCGCCGAAGTCACGTTCGTCGAATAAGAAAAGGACGACGACGCCGGCGAGGGATTTTTTAAACTTGGAGCGGTCAAGTCAATGAGCTTGATGTTCCATGAGACCGAATCGATCGGTGTGGAGCCTTGTTGATCGTAAACAACGGCTTCAATAATGTAATCCCCGGCGCCATACTGGTTAGGGGGTTTAAAAGAGTAAATCAGGCTGTTGGAAGCCACCATGTTTGTGGTGGAAGAGCTGCCGTTGCTAAAGTGGACATACCACTTAGTGGCGTAGCCATAATTATAAACATCGCTGACGACCATTTCATGACTGACAGTGGATCCGTTAACCGAGGAGGTGTAAGAATTTGAGGGAACTTTAGATTTTACATAAACAGCGTCGCTGGAAGCCGCTCCAATAACCGGCAAGCATTTTCTGCTGCTGGAGTTGAACGCCTCATTTTCCCCACACTGGGTCATTTTCTGCATAGGGAGGCAGCCGCTTAAAATAAGCAAGACTCCCAATCCAAGAATAAATGACAATCTATTTTGTAGTTCCATTTATTAGTTCCATTAATCCTTTTCCGTATTCTTTATCGGCAATTTGCCTGGGCTTCTTTATATAGAATTTTAATTGAGTTTTAGAGCGGCTAAAATTGTTTGAAGAATAAGTGTCAAAAAGCAGTATGTTGGAAGCTTTTTCCAGGAAAGGGGTCTAGGACTTGCTTTCTCAAACAGCCCATATTTTTTGGCGCTTTGCCCATTCAAGCGCTTAAAGCCGGCTTTGGGACGTTCCAAAGATTGAAGTCCAAGGCCTGGGAATGCTTCTCTTCTTAGTCTTCCAAACAAATTGAATTTTTTTACTCATATAAGGGGAATTTTTTGCCGATATAGGCTACTACTAAAGATCAGGCATACTCCTGTCTTTGCACAAAAAGTTTTGATAACGCTCAGTGGTGCTTTGACGACAATCACGACTGCTCTTTTTTAACCTAAGCAAAAGAATAATTCTGAAAGAGTTTAAGCCTCGCCACGATTTTCTCCGCAAAATCCACAAGCGCTTTTAATTTGGGATAAGAATTGACCTGCTCCAAGAGCATTTTAAAAATAAGTTTTAAAAAATCGATTAGAGGCTGCAGGCTGAGCTTTTTTACCAGCATGTCCGCGAGGCCGTTCGCCTCTTCAACGTTTTTTCCTTTGACCACATATAAGGGATTTTTATTTTTTTCTTTCATTTCTCTACCTCATTAAGTCGCTTGTTAAACCAGTTGATTTTCGATCTCGCTGGCCATATTTAAAAATTGCCCTTGTAACTCTTTGTAGTCTCTGGCCTGAAAGTCAAAAACAGACTTCTTGGAGGACATGGATTTGGCGAAGTTGGCCCTGTTGGCAAAAGGGGCGTATACGTGGGCGTCGGAAAATTGGCCTTGGATGCTTTCAAAGTCTTCGTTGGCCTGTTTTCTTCTGGTTTCAAAAAGATTGGGGATATAGCCAAGATTCTTAGGAACGCTGGTGATGCCCATATCTTCAATATCCAAAAGAACTTGCTGAATGTTTTTAAGACCTTGTTCGCTAAAGGAATCGGGGATGAAGGGAAAGAGCACGCCGTCCACGGCGCAAAGGATGTTCACCACCAAAAGCCCCAAGGTAGGCGGGCCGTCAATCACAATATAATCGTAATAGTGGGTGAGATTGTTTTTCTCAATGAACCTTTTAAGAATGAGCTGCCTTGGAGCGGTAATGCCGGCGACAGTGAGCTCAAATCCGGAAAGTTCTTGCCCGGAGGGAATAAGATCAATGCCCGACTCAGTTTTAATGATCGCCTCGGACAAAAGAGCTCCGGAATGCAGAGCTTTCAGTTCCCGCACGCTATTGATCATCAAGTGAAAAATATTGTGTTGATGGAGGTCGCGGTCATAGCCTAATAAAGAGCTAAAATTGAATTGCGGATCAATGTCCAAACACAAGACTTTGTGGCCCTTTTCTTGAAGAGCCCGGGCGGTGTTATAGGCCATGGTGGTTTTGCCGACGCCGCCTTTTTGATTCATGAAAGCGATGACTTTGCCGGGATTTTGATTGGCGCTCGACTGTTTGGACTGCTCTTGATTTTTGAAAAAATTAAGCATTTTTCCCCCCTCTGTATTGAAAGTAGAAAATAGATTGAAAAGCGTCAATTTATTTTGGCAATCGGAGGGTCCGGTTTTTTTTATGATCACTGTAAGTGGTTGATAATTGGGTGGTTGACCTGGCAGCTCCCTTTTTAATGCAAACTATTAAATAGCGCGGGTAAATAACCGAAAAGATGATAGAACCGGGAGAAAAATTGCTAATAAAATTGCTTGCCTTCTTATTCATCATTTTACTTGGCGGCTGCAATGTGGCCGAACAAGTTCCGGTGGATACTGCCGCCACTGAATTGAATTCCAATGGAACTTTGGGCGAGGGCGACCTTTTTATTTGGTTTACATCTTCCGACACTTCAGTCACTGAAGGAAATAAATCAATTTTCATTTATATGAAGCGAACAAAAGAGTTTAGCCAAAATGAACAAAGCGCGCTCTTGGAAATATCTGGAGACGCGGACTCTTCGGATTATCAAGCGATAAAACAAGACGGCGTCGCCATAACTCCCGTTAGCGGAGTGTTCAGCGTGAAATTTAAAGAAGGCAAAACTCTGGCGATATTTGAAGTGATTTTACAGGAGGACGTTGTTTACGAGCCAAACGAGCAATTGATCTTTTCCATTTTGCCGGGCATATCCGGGAATATTCACACTAAGACCTATAGCTCTTATCACATAAAAATTCTCAATGACGATCCCATGCCTTCTTTGAGTTTTGACTCGCCAAGTTCAGCCGCGATGGAAGGCATGACTAAAAATATTCCGTTGACCTTGAGCAATCCCTCTTATCAAGACACGCGGGCGCTAGTTAAAAATATTGGCGGAAGCGCCGGAGAAAACGATCACGACTTCGAAGACCAATACGTGAACATTCCAGCGGGCGCTTTGAGCGCGAATGTTTTTGTCTTGGCAGAGAACGACGGCTTTTCCGAGCTGGATGAAACATTGAAGCTTGAAGTCTTGCCAAGCATCGGCCTTGACGATCCTCCCGGCAATAGTGTTCATACGCTGACCATTCAAGAGGCCGGAACAACGCCAAGCTTTGAATTTGACCAGGCCACGGCGACCGTCAATGAAGCTGACGGCAGCTACACGGTACAAATGAATTTTACCGAAAACTTTGATCAAGAGTTGCATTTGCCTTTTTCTGTTTCGGGAAGCGCCACATTGGGCAAGGATTACAAACTTTCCAAGCAATACTTTACCCTGCCTTTGGGATCCAACACGGCAACGGTGGAAATTGCGCTATTTGACGAGAATATTTTTGAAGAAGACGAAACAATTGTTTTGAGGGTTCAAGATCAAAATTTTGGCCTTGCCGGAACCAATTCCGAGATAACCATCACCATTGAAGACGACGAAGCAGAGCCCACAGTTGGTTTTGCCTCCGACACATATTACTCGCAAGAAGGATCCACGGTTTATTTGCCCATTCAGCTGTCTCGTCCGGCGCAAGACGACATGGAAATCGCGTTTTCCGTTGACGGCGCAAGCTCCGCCGCGGCGGAAGACTACGCTTCGGCCTATGCCGGCTCTGTGACGATTAACGCGGGCGCAAGCCGCCTAAACCTCCCAATTAAATTGAACGAGGACGAAGCTTTTGAAGCAATGGAAACCTTGATCTTAAAACTGGACAGCGTCAATTTTTTAAATTACGCGGCTACTCCGGAGTTGGGAATTGACCAAACAACGATTCATATCAAAGAAACAAGCGATCAGCCAGTGATTAGCTTTTCCGCCGACTCGCAGAATATTTCCGAAGGGGACGGCTCTTTTGATGTCATTGTGGAATTGGATAAAGCAAGCGATATCAATTTGGATTTTTCTATTGCCGTTAAGGCGGATGAAGCGGACGCCAGCGATTACACGGCTCCCGCCAAGGATCACACCATTCCCGCCGGCGACACCACTTATATTGTCAACATTCCCTTGATTGACGACAGCATTGACGAACCGGCGGAGAGTTTGGATTTTACTTTGCTTCAACCAACTAATATGAACCTGGGAGAGCGCAGAGAGCAGATGGTAAACATCATCGATAACGACAACCCAAGCATAGCAACTTTGAGCGCTTCGGCCCCGACTGTCGAAGAGGGGGGACAAGAGCATTTTGAAGTGGTTTTAAACAAGCTATCCGGATACGATATTTCCATACCAGCCACTTTTACAGGAGCGGCCATTGAAGGAGAAGATTACACCGTCAGCGCCAGCGCGTTTGTGATTCCCGCGGGAAAAACTTCGGCGAGAATTGATATTGACGCTCTTGAGGACGGACTTTACGAGACCCCCGTAAACGAAAATATTCAAATAAAATTGGCGTCAGGCAGCGTCTACACGCTCTCCACCGACAGCGGGAGTATGGCTGTGGTTGACGACCAAGCAAAACCACAGGCGTTTTTTGCAAACTCAAGCGTCGCGGGACTTGAGGGAGATCTTTTAAATGTGACGGCGTGGCTGGAACATCCCACTTTTAAAGACGTTGAACTAGAAATTTCTTTTGACGACAATTACAACGCGGGAACCTGCAATGCCGCCTGCGCCAATATCGTGAACGAGTACTATGACACGGATATCAATTCAAAACTAAACGGCGCTGGAGTTTTAGTTTTAAAAATTCCCGCCGGCAAGTCTAAGGCGACCTTTTCTTTCCGTCTTTTGGACGATAAAAGAAATGAAGCAGACGATGAGCGCTTTAAAATGGTTATAACCGGGGTAAACGATACCGATGCCGCGTCGGTTTCCCCTGCCAGCGAAATGGAGGTGACTATTGTTGATTTGATGCCAGACGGTCCGCCCACGCCCCCCGAGCTTTCACCGGAAGGAGGAAAAATATACAACACAAATTTTTCAGTCGGTTTTGACGGGAGCGAGGGGAGCGGAGCCATCACATACCATTATACAACTGATGGTACTGCTCCCACATGTTCTTCTTCCAGCGCGCCTGCATACGACCACGATGTTTTGGCGGCGCCTGACAGTAACGGCGACACTTTCACACTTCGGGTCATAGCTTGTGACCCTTTTGGGAATGAAAGCGGCGAAACCAGTGGGGTGTATACTTATGTTGCTCCCCAAGCGCAAGATTATTACGCCAATGCCGCCAACTGGAATGATTATGTGATGGACAAAGATGATCCCGCTTCGGGCGCCTGCGACGGCGCAAGCGACTCAAGTTGTTTTCATGGCGGCAAACTTCGAAAAGTCGAGTTGTCGGGAGTCGAAACCTGCGACGACTTAAACATGAGCGACAATTTGGGAGTCTTTTATTGGCAATGTAAAGTGGATACCGCTCCGGATCCCGATCAGGCCTATTTTGTGAACACAGGATTTAAACCTGGGTTTGGACTTAAGGATCTGATTGATTCGGACTCGACCGATTGGAAAGACATGTCTTTTTCTTTGTCGGGCTCCATCGTTATTAACGATCCTCTTGTAGGAGCAATGGCTAAACCATGGTCCAATTCGATTGAACTCTTGCCCGTGAACGCGTCCGCTTTAGAAATTTTGGCGTCTGCGGGGACTATATATATATATACAAGCGACGGGGTCAGCGCGGGACTGGAAATAAGCGCTGATAAAATTGGAATTGTAAACATGGGGGATTTTAAACTGACTCGTTCAAGCTCGACGCCCAACAACTGTCTTGACCGCGCAACCAACCCCGCCCAATGCATGATCTACACCAATGGCTCCAACTACCTTTGGGTCAATGCGGATTTGGATGGCCATGACGGAAGTGTCCGGGGGGACGAAGCCATCCAACTTAAAGACTCAAACTTTTCGCATATTTTAGATGTTTCTATAAATAACTTCGATAAAGACGTCCTCTCGGTGAGTAATGGCCATGGCAACCGATTTGAAAATATCCGGATTGCAAATAGCCGATTGGGCGGGGTCTATCTCCTGTCAAGCTCAAAAAACAGGTTTGAAAACATTTTGATTTCCAATATTGACTCTGGAACGGGACTTTTATTGAACGCTTCGAATGATAATGTTATGGCGGGAATCACTTCGACTAATAATTCAAAAGGGATTGAGCTTATCAGTTCTAACAATAACATTCTTATGGAAGCCACTGCGGCAAACAATAACAATGAAGCAATCGAATTTGACAGCTCTAGTTTTAACACTATGATGGCAGCTGTGACCTACAATAGCTTTATCGGGCTTAAGATTGCAAACGGCGAAGACAATTTCATAAAAGACTTTTCATCTTCAAACACCACTTACAATATTGAGCTCGTGGCAGGAGCCTCCCCCAATATTTTTTCTGGAGCGCTTAAGCTTGGCAATGCCACCACTTCAAATTGTCTCTCCGATACAGGCTCGGGCCTTGTAAATGACACTTGCGCTAATGAGGGGAGCTCGGACGCCACTTTAACCACGGGAATTGATTTATCAACAGAATTTGTCGGTGACTTGAAGAGCTCTCCCTACGATGATATTTTTCCTAACTGGTTTGACGCCGCCAGCGGTTTTTTTCAGGCATGGGGTAGCGCCAATAGAGGTTCTTGTGGAGCCGGAGACCTTTGTTATTTATGGGATTGGAGTCTCAAAGACACTGGAGTTCTTGTAAGGGATGTTCGCTCGGTTCCCGGCGGTGATGATTATTTTGATCACACATGGAATGACGGCTCGACAATATCTTTTTTATTAAACTCGAGAGAGGCAAGCTTTCAAGACGCTCTTAACTTGAGTTATATTGGCAATGGAAAT
>JBBDND010000243.1:0-2295 GCA_040877865.1 Bacteriovoracaceae bacterium
AAACTATACCTCGTGGCTGGAGCAGAAAACCGCCAGGCTTGATCAAGAAGAAAAGTCGGAATCCAAAAAACAAAAAGCGCTCAAGCGAGAGCTTGAGTTTATCAAATCTTCTCAAAAAGCCAGGCAGGCCAAGGGTAAGGCGCGTATTAACAATTATAATAAAATGTTGGAAGACGGTCAGAGGGATAAAAGAAACGACACCAACGATTTGTTCATCCCCAACGGGCCAAGACTGGGAGACGTGGTGGTCGAGGCTCATCATGTGGCCAAAGCCTTTGGGGACAAGCTCTTATATGACGATCTTAATTTCAAGCTGCCTCCAGGAGGGATTGTCGGAGTTATCGGCCCCAACGGAGCCGGTAAAACCACTTTGTTTAAAATGGTTGCCAATCAAGAAGAGCCGGACGGCGGCGACTTTATTGTGGGAGACACGGTCAAGGTGGCCTATGTGGACCAAAGCCGTGAAATGGATCCTCAAAAAACTATCATTCAAGAGGTGGTTGGGGACTTGGATATCATTAATATGGGCGGCAGAGAAGTCAACGCCAGAGCTTACATTTCAAAGTTTAACTTCTCGGGCGAAGATCAGAAGAAGAAAGTCGGAGAGTTGTCTGGAGGAGAAAGAAACCGGGTTCACCTGGCAAAGATGCTTAAAGAGGGAGGGAACGTTCTGCTTCTGGACGAGCCGACCAACGACCTCGACGTGAACACATTGAGGGCCTTGGAGTCGGCTCTTGAAGAATACGCTGGCTGCGCCGTCATCATCTCCCACGACCGCTACTTTATTGACCGGATCGCCACCCACATATTGGCGTTTGAAGGCGACTCTCAAGTGGTTTGGTTTGAAGGCAACTTTTCAGACTATATGGAAGACAAGAAAAGAAGACTCGGAGACGCGGCTGAAGTGCCTCATCGCATCAGTTATAAAAAACTTAAAAGAGATTAGTCGCTATATGGCCGCCGCTTCGGCGGCTTTTTTTTCATAAAAAATTTGATTTCCTTCCGATCCAAAAACCTCAATGATCTCTTTCACTTTTTTATTCTCCATGTAAACCACCGCGTCGATATTTTGACAAACCAGCTTTAAAACCAGTTCGTACTCGAGAGGGTTGGAGCTGTAAAGGCGGGCCAGCAGGGCCACTCTATGGATGGCGTCTAAGGCGCTATTGGCGTGGATGGAGCTCAAGACTCCTTTGTGCCCTGAATTCATGGCCAACAGATAGGGCTCGACCTCGCCTGAGCGCAGCTCGCCAAGAACAATTCGCTCCGGGCTCATCCTCATGGCGTGGGACATGAAAGATTTTAGGTCGTCCGGCCGCTCGTCTCTTGCCACCAGCCTGGTGACGTTGGCGTGGGGAGAGAGCAGCTCGAAGGTGTCTTCCAATATGACAAGATGCTCGCGTGTTTCGGAAAACGACAACAGAGAATTGAGAAGAGACGTCTTGCCGGAGCCTGTTCCTCCGCAGACAAGAGCGTTTTTTTTCTGGCGCGCCAAGGAGATCAGCTCAAAAGGCGACTCGTAAAACAAATTTATGGAAAAAGGTTTGGGCGCGATGGACCTAAGAAACATTTTTGAGCCGTGCTCTTTGCACAACGAGTGGTGAAGCAGGCTTGCCCTGAAGTTTCGGCCTTTTAACGCCAGCTCAAAGCTCGCAAAGGGTTTGCTGTAATTCCATGTGACAGAATTTTTAAGCCCTATTATTTCCAAGGCCAATTGAAAGTCTTCTTGAGTCAAGTCGATGCCGTCAAAAAGTTTCTTGTCTCCAAAATTGATCTGGATATGTCCCGGAGAGTGAAAGATTTGTTCCTCAAAAGCTCCTTCCTCGAGAAAAGCAAAGTGATAAATTCTCTCATACCAAGACTGAATATAGCTTTTACTGCCGGCCTGAGCGTCCTCGGGGAAAGAGAGTCGGGCCGGCTCGATCAATAAACCTTTTGCGATCAGCTTTCTCACTTTTTCTTTTTCAATTTCAATGCGCTCCAGATTCATTCGCTCCTCGTGATTCTGACATAACCAATGAGCCACTGGGCGGTGGCCTGGCGGGAAGTGGATGTAAAGAGATGTTTTAAAAGGGGAACATCTGAAAGCCCCGGGATTTTTTGTTGTCCAACGGAATTTAATTTGTATTTTACTTGAAAAGCTTGCATGTATTTTCCGAGTTTTGGAAAAAATTCAGTTGAGCTTTTATTGCCGCGGATAAGGTTTTCAACTGGATGGGTCAGCTCGTTTTCTAGAAGCAGCTTTAGCTTTGTTTCAAAAAGCTCGAGTTTCGCTTTCAACTTAAGACCGGCGAA
>JBBDND010000244.1:0-2279 GCA_040877865.1 Bacteriovoracaceae bacterium
TGGGCCTTGGAAATCGAATAATATCTCTTGAGCTTTTAATAAACTCGGCAGAAAACATGGGGCTGTTGGGATAATTTTTCTTTGTTTCCCTGAAAACGTCGGGAGTAAAGCGCACCACTCCAAGGGAAAAATAGCTAAATGTTTTCAAATCTTGAATCTCTTTCAACCGCAGAAAAAGCTCTTCATATTCTTTAAAAACATTTTCATGATACACAACAGGGTCAAAATGGATTCCAATTTGATGGCCGGAATCTTTAAGCTCCTTTATCGCTTTTAACCTGGAGCTCAATCCTGGCGTCTTTAGCTCTCTCTCCTTTGCCGCTTTTTTGGGAGAGAGGGAAAAACTGGCGTAAACATTTGGCAAGGGTTCGAGTTTGTTTAGCCGCTTTATGTTGACGGACTTTGTTCTAAGCTCCAGTTTTGCCCGGGGATTGGATTTAAAAAAATCCCAATAGGCCTCCAACTCGCCTGTAATGTGGGACAGGGCCAGAGAGTCTGAAAATTCGCCCGCGTGGAACCAAACCGTTTGAGCGGGATGGGCGTCTAAAACTTTTTGCATTTCCCGCGCTATCTCTTCGTGGTTGATAAAGAGAACAACGTCGGGAGAGTTAAAGTAGCCCTGAAGATAACAGTATTCGCACTCGTAAATGCAATTGTAAGCGTGGATAAAGTAAAAGTGTTTTTCTCCTTCAATGCCGTAGGCGTTGGGAGCTTCCTTGACTAATTGGCCTTTTTTTTGGGCCAAGAATAAATTGAGATTGGTTCTCTTATGCAAGTAGGGCTTTTTGACTTTGCCCCACACCTCGTCATAGCGGTCAATGACAGAGAGATTGGCGCCGCCGAAGCGTTGAATAATCTTTTGCGCCCGGGGAGAGTTTTTAATGTTTCTCTCAACAAAAATTGTGTCAAACATCCAGATTGCCGTTCCAAACTTTTTCAAATTGTTCAAAGCTTAAAGACTCCAGGCACTGGCGCAGGTTATCTAGGTTTTTTTGGTGGTTGACTTCCATTTGCAAAACAAATTTTCTTTTTTCAAAGTTTTTATCGAAAAGGATGTTTGCTCCGGCGTCTTTTGCCGGCCGGGAAAGCTTTTCAAAGCTTAATTTGGTTTTTTGTTTTATCGGGTTGAGCTCCAGCTCCATTTGCTCCAGCAAGGCGTTGGCCAATTGTTTGGGAGAGAGGCCCTCATTGGTTAAAACCTCTTTGGCCCCTTTTAGAAAAGAATTTTCACAAAACGATGGAGAGCGTCGCAAGGCCTGCATGTTTTTTTTATATTTCGCCCTTTGGGTAAAACTCATTTGCATGGGGATCTTAATGTCTTCTTCTTCTTCTTCATTTTTTTCATTTGTTTCGTTTAGACCAAGATAGCGCTCAAGCAAAGCCGCGGAAAACTTCAGAGCCTTTTGTTTTAAATCAAAGCAATTGGTGGAAGCCCCGGCATAATCCGAAAGCAGTTTAAAGCTTAAAAGAGGGATTTTGAATTGAAAGCATGTTTTAGCGGCCGCCCATAATTCCCGGTCCACAATCGGAGCGAAAGCGGCCAACTTTTGGGCCGTCTCGCTGCCTAAAACCCTTTGGGAGGCGGTGATGGCGTCTAAGCAGGCCCGCTCGTCGCCAAGCGTGAAGCTTTGAAATTGCAATTCCCCGGTTTCGCAATAGACGGTTCTAATGGAGACGATTTGATCCAAATCCAATTTGGGATCCAAGCTGCCGGCAATGCCCATATTAATCACTTTTTTGACCGGATATTTGCCTAAAACAAAGCCAAGTTGGGAAAAGACTTCGTATATTCCTTCCCCGGTGATTAAAAGCAATAAATCGTCCGCCATGTAAAGCCGGTTGCGGGAATCCTGGGCCTTAAAAGAAAAGTGTTTTATAAATTCTTGAGCCTCGCCGCGATGGGCAAAAATGAGCAGTTCCATAACCATTTTCTATTGGTAACGGATGATAATGTAAAGCGTATAAAAGCTTTTTGGCTGGCGTTGGACATGATAAAGAGATTTTCATGGAATATGCGCAAAAATTGGGAAAATCCATCTCTCGGCTGGGTTTTGGGGGCGCCGCCGTTAGCGGTGAAGGAATGGGCTACGGCTTTGGAGACATTTCCGAGGCTGAGGCCGGCAAATTGCTGCTTAGTTCCTGGGAGGCGGGGATCAACCTTTATGATTTCGCTCCTGTTTATGGTTTTAACCTGGCGGAAAAAAGGGCGGGAGAGGCGTTCAAAAGGATGAGGGAAAAAGTCTTTTTCATTTCCAAGTCCGGCGTGGATTGGCATGACA
>JBBDND010000245.1:0-12555 GCA_040877865.1 Bacteriovoracaceae bacterium
GCCAAAGACCCGATCCGCAACCCGACCTTCGCCTTGGATTACGACGCCAGCGAGTGGCAAAGCGTGAAAAAAAGGAAACCGTTGTTAATGGAGTTTCCAAATTCAAAGCTTGTCACCAACTTTGACAGAATCGTTCAAAAGATGTTGGACATGGGGGATTAAGCGTCTATAAAAAACAAAAAGACTATAAAAAAAGAGAATTGCTATGAATGACGACAACAAAAATTATTACGAAGTGCTTGAAGTGCCGGTTAACGCCACTTTGCAAGAAGTTCACAACGCCTACATTCGAGCAAAGAACGCTTATTCCGGAGACAGTGTCGCCTTGTACTCCCTCATGAGCTCGGATGAATGTGAAGCGATCTTGGAACAAATAGAAGAGGCTTATTCGGTCATTGGCGTGGCTGAAAAAAGAAGGGAGTACGACCAGGCGAGAGGCCTGAACCAGGAAAACACTCCCGAGGGATTTAGCGAAGAAATGAAAAACGCCCCTGAATACAAGCCTAAGAAAGCTCAAGAGGATTTGACGAAACAAACCGAGCGGGAAATGTTCGACGCGGCCTCAAATCAAAGAAAAGAAGAGTTCATCTATAACCAAACCCATTCGGGTAAAAACGAGGTCTCGGTTTCCAAAGTTCAAGCGTATAAGAAATTTGGACTTAATTACAATATAGACCCGTCTTTTGAACAAGAGATCGAAAACTGTTCAGAATACACCGGCGAATTCTTAAAGGGCGTCAGAGAGTACAAAAATGTTTCTGTTGAAAGAATGGCGGACATGACCAAGATATCCAAAACCTACATCCGAAACATCGAACAACAAGATTACACCAAGTTGCCCGCCGACGTTTACACCAGAGGGTTCGTTTATCAATACGCCAAATGTTTAAAGCTCAACCCCGATTTAGTCGCGACATCCTATATCCACCACCTGCGGCAGTTAAAAAATCCAAACAATCCCCAATAAACAATGGAAGAGGACGTAAAGGTATTTGTCGTCAAAGAAGCCGATTTAAAAAAGCACGCTCGCTTGGACAGCTATTTAAGCCAGATGTTGCCGGACATAAGCCGCTCTCTCATTAAAAAACTTTTTAATGACAAGCACATTTCGTCAGACTCAAACGTCAAAATTGAGTTAAAAAAAATGCCTCCCGCGGGGACAGAAGTTCGCTTTAAAATGCCCGCGGCCAACCCGACACAAATACCGGCCCAAAACATTCCTTTGGAAATTTTGCATGAAGACGGTGATCTGTTGATATTAAACAAACAGGCGGGACTTGTGATCCACCCCGCGGCGGGAAATCCCGACATGACTCTGGTCAACGCCATTCTTCACCACTGTCCCGACTTAAAAGGCATTGGCAATGAAAAAAGACCGGGAATCGTGCACCGCCTGGACAAGGGCACCAGCGGCGTGATGGTTGTAGCCAAATCACAAAAGTGCCACGAGGGGTTGGTCCAGCTATTTAGCGCGCACGACATCGAGCGGCGTTATGAGGCCATAGCGCTGGGAGCAAAAATTCCTTCGTCTCAAACGCTGGAGTCCAAGATGGGAAGGAGCCCCCGCAACCGTCTAAAAATGACAACAAAAGTCGGCAAGGGAAAAGCCGCGCTTACCCACATGAAAGTTCTAAAATACTTTGAGCGCTTCTCCCATGTTGAATTAAAACTTGAAACCGGCAGAACCCATCAAATAAGGGTTCATTTGAGCGAGCTCCTAAACGCGCCCATTTTAAACGATCCTCTTTACGGCCGAGCAAACGAAGAAAAACAATTTTTTAACGACCGGATGAGAGTCTTGTTAAAAGACTATGAACATCCCCTGTTGCACGCCAAGCTGTTGGGGTTTATTCATCCCATAACCAAAAAGAAAATGGAGTTCGAAACCAAGCCGCCCAAGATTTTTCAAGAGACGCTAAAAAGCCTGGAGGGTTATGCCAAGTAATATTCTCTATCATAAAATTTTGCCCATGGGAGAATTTAGGACTTTCGACTCAAAACCAGACTTGGAGGTTGCCAGAACGACTCAAATTCACTCAAAAAATTTGGCCGTCTACAAGGGCCAAAAACTTGACAAGGAGGAGGCGGACGGAATTTTCTTCAAACGCGCCGCCTTAAAAACCAAGAAAACCGCCGTGGCCGTGACCACCGCCGATTGCATGCCCATACTTTTTATTGGAGACGAGAGCGGAGTCTTTTTGCACGCCGGTTGGAAGGGACTCTCCCAAGGAATATTGAAAAACCCTTTAATTAAAGACGCAAGCCCCAAATATTGTCTCATCGGCCCAAGCATTAGCCTGGAGGCGTTTGAAGTGCAAAAAGATTTTTATGAACATTTTCCCGAAAAAGAATTTTTCCACAAAATTAAGGGCAAAACTCATTTTGATCTCAAAGCCAAGGCCCGCCGAGACATCTTAGATGAATTTCCAGAGATTCAATTGGAGATCGCTCCAGAGTGCACGCTGCGCCAGCGCGAATATCACAGTTACCGCAGAGACAAAACCAAAGAAAGAAATTGGAATATCTTCTCGCTATAGGCTAAACTAGAAAAAAAGATTCAAGGAAAAACTATGAACAAAAAAACTTTGACCCTAAACGGTTTTACCATTCCCCACAGCGTCTATGTTCTCATTTCAGTGGCCATGGTGGCGGTTGGAATTTACTTGACCAAGCATTTTTATCTCGTGAATTTCCCCACAGGCATTGGAAGCGAAAGCAGCCTTTGCAGCGGCGACGGATTTTGGGGCTGCAATAAAGCCACCGAGTCGGCGCTAGGCCATATTTTTTACGTTCCCACTTCGTTTTTTGGAATTGTCATAGGACTGCTTGGAATTTTTGGAGCCGTTTTCCCCTCGGTTCAGATGGAGAAAACAAACAAATTTTTTATTATTCTAAACGCCATTGGCTGTTTAGGTTTGTTGGCTTTTTCCATCATAGGCCTGGGCGGTCTTTGTCAATTTTGCGCCGTCTACTATTTGCTTTCGTTTATAGCGGCTTTTCTGTTTTTTAAATACAGCGCGCTCTCGCCGATTCCCGATTTGAAAATCACCGCCATTTATGGAGCTTTGGTCCTTTTGCCCGGCGTTTTCATGTACAACTACTTCATCGACCAGATGGAAAGAAAAAGCTCCCTTTCCGGGCAGTACGTCGACCAGTTTGAGCAATTAAAAAGCATGGGAGAGCCAAACTACATCTCCCCCTATAAGATCAACCAGGCCACCGAAAATTGGGAGGACGCGCCGGTTAGAATCGCGGTTTTCTCGGACTTTCAATGTCCGTTTTGTCAGAAAGTCGCCGACCAAATGCCGGGTCTTCTTCGGGGCTATGAAAACAAGATAAATGTGGCTTACTACTTTTATCCCTTGGACAATGCCTGCAACCCAAACATCACCCGCTCTTTTCACGAGTACGCCTGTAAAGCGGCCTATCTCTCGGCCTGCGATCAAGATAAATTTGTGGAGGTTCACGACGTTATTTTTGAAAGGCAGGAGAAGTTAAGCCATTCCAACTTGGAAAAATGGGCCAAAGAATTTGGATTGAGCGGCTGTTTTGACAATCCCGAAATTCAAGACGTCGTTAGACAAACATTGAACGTTGGGGACCAATACAATTTGAAATCCACTCCAACTTTGGTAATAAACGGCAAGAAGATAGAAGGCTCAATACCGACCCCCTATCTTAGGGCCATCATCGAGTCCCTTTTGGAGAAGAGTGAATAAGATAATTGAGACTCATTGCCATTTAGATTACCTGAAAAAAGAGCCTCTTGAGGATATTTTAAAAAAGTCCCAAGAGGCCGGTGTTGAAAAGATTCTTACCATCGCGGTGGAGCCGGACAACTTTGACCAGGCCTTCAATCTAGCTCAAAAGTTTGAGCAGGTTTTTTTCACCCAGGGCATCCATCCCCATGACGCCAAATTGGCCACCGAGGAGGCTTTCAAAAAAATAATGGAAAGAGCGGCGGATCCAAAGATGTTAGCCGTGGGGGAAATCGGATTAGACTACCATTACGACAACTCTCCGCGGGAAAGGCAAAGAGAAGTCTTTAGGCGACAATTAAATATAGCCGCGCATTTAGACAAACCGGTGGTGATTCACTCAAGAGACGCTGACGAAGACATGATCGCCATCTTAAAAGAGCTGGGGCCCAAACTTAAAAGAAAAGGCGTCATTCACAGTTTCACATCCACTTTAAAGCTCGCTGAAACGGCTTTGGAGCTGGAATTTTACTTGGGCTTTAACGGGATTATCACATTTAAGAACGCGACGGATGTCAGGGAAGCGGTGGCGATGGCCTCTATCGACAGAATACTCACCGAAACCGACGCTCCCTTTCTCACTCCGGTTCCTCACCGGGGAAAAGAAAACGCCCCCTACAGGCTGCCTCACATCATCGAAAAAATAGCGCAAATCAAAGACCTGCCGCTTGATTTGATTTACAAACAGACTTACCAGAACGCGCTTGATCTTTTTGGTTTTTAATCTTTATGCTTTCAATCTTTATGCTTTAAAGCGCGCGTAAAATTAACGACATGCCGGCGTGGAAAATCGCAGAACATAGCCGCCGTAGTCGGAATCGATTTGCGCCACAACCTCAATTGCGCCGTCGGAAATCGATGTCGTTAACTTCTCTACCAAAGCGTGCCCGCCCTGATAATAATCTCTTTCATTGTTGCCCGACAACGCCTGCATAATGGCGACAACAGTTTGGGGATTGCCTCGATAGCAGTTTTTAGAACCTTTATAGAAAACGTCTGTAAAGTTCGCCCCTGAGTTGAGTTTTTTAAACTCCCTGCCGTCAATCGCGTAAAAAGAATAAAATCCAATTTCATTCCCATTCGCCACCAGACAGCTCTCTTCTTGACATTTTTTTTCTACTTGAGCGTGGTAGGTGTCTTGAGCAAAGGAGATAAAAGAAAATAGCGCGGCGGCAATAACAAGTTTCACAAGGACCTCTTTGATTAAAAGTTTGCCCTTTTATAAGGCCGAACTTTGAATCTGAAAAGCGCGCGGCTTTGGCAATGTAAAGATTTCAGGCTATTTATCGACTTTGAAGTCCTTTAGAAGATTGCCCAGGTTTTGTTTAACTTCTTTTTCTTGGTATTTGCGCTTGCCCTGGGGGCTTTTTTTCTTAGGCCCGGAGTTGTTGGGGCGGGCGGTTTCAGACTCCTGGCCTTCGATAAACTCCGGATAAAAAGGCAGCTCGTCTTTATAGACAATGCGGTCCAGGTGCTTCACAAAACCCGACCATCTCCCCGTGTTTTGATCTGTCCGCTTGATGGTTTCAAAGGCGTGCATTTTGCTGTCCATATGATCAATCAAATGCAAAAGCATGGCCTCCGAGGTCTGCGGCAATTTGGGAGAGCCGTACTCGTAATAACCGTGGTGGGAAAGCAAAATGTGTTTTAGGTGCAGCTTAGTGTGGTAAGGAAAATCTTTAATTCGGTAAGAGTACTTGTCCACAAGTTCCACTCCCTTAACCAGGTGGCCGACCAATTTTCCCTCTTCAGTGTATTCGACGTTCATGCCGTCGGTTAGTTCGTAAACTTTGCAAAGATCGTGCAAGATGGCGCCGGCAACCACATAAGAAACATTTACGTTGTAGTGGGCGCTGAGCTGAACCGAGAGTTTTGAGCAAGAAAGAATATGCTCCAAAAGCCCGGCCTGGTAGGCGTGATGAATGGATTTTCCCGCCTGCCAAATTTTAAGGCGCCTTTCAATTTCCTTGTCTTCCAAAACATTCAGCAAAAGCCTTTTGATATAAACATCTTCCAGTTGCTCAACAATTTTTTTCAAGTCCTGAAACATCTGGTCCGGATCCGCCTTGGCCTTGACGATAAAGTCGCCTTTATCGATTTGCGCCTCTGGAAAAAGCTCGCACCCGGCCACAATAAATTGTTTTTTTCCCATGTACATATTGGCCTTGCCGCGAACCTTTACAAATTTGCCCTTGTCCACTTCTTTTGCCAGCGTCTCGGCGTCCGTCCAAACGCGAGCCTCAATGTCTCCGGTGCTGTCGGAGAGAATAATATTCAAAAATTTCTTCCCGTCTTTTGCTTCATTTAGGCTTATAAACTTGACCAGAAAAACCGACTCGATCTCTTCTTTAGGTTTTAAATCAACAACATTAACTCTTTGCATAAAAGTTGGCATAAAAGATGGCATAAAAGCGGGCTCCTTAAAGCGTTTGGGGGATGCTACAGCATTTTGCCTGAAGTTTGCTTATAAATCCAGCGCTCGTCCCTTAATTCCGGGTTAAATGCCTACACAACGGCTTTGCTTTGTGGCATACTGGCGCGCAGTTAACTTAAATAGAATTTAAACTAACTTTAAAAACAAATTTGAACAAAGAGGAGCAATATGAGCCAGACAACGCGCATTGGAATTAACGGCCTAGGAAGAATCGGAAGGACTATTTTAAGAGAATTTACCAAAAGAAAAAGCGAAGGCATGTATTCCAATTTAGAAATTGTGGCGGCCAACAACCCCGGAGATCTGACTCAAACGGCGCGGCTTTTAAAATACGACTCTTTACACGGAAAATTTCCCGGCGAAGTGAATTTGCAAGGCGACACCATCCAAGCTGGCGGCTCAAAGATCAAGATGTACGGAACCTTTGATCCAAATGAAATTCCTTGGAACGACCACAAGGTCGACATCGTTATTGACGCCACTGGCGTTTTTAAGGACAAAGCCGGCCTTGGACAGCACCTTGGCGGATCCGTAAAGAAAGTCGTCATGTGCGCTCCCGGCAAAGACCTGGACGGAACTTTTGTCGTTGGCATTAACCATGAAACTTACGACAACGCCAATCATCATATTGTCTCAAACGCCTCATGCACCACTAATTGCCTGGCCCCGGTCGCCAAAGTCTTGGACGAAGTTTTTGGAATTGAAAACGGCCTTATGACCACAATTCACTCTTACACTTCCGACCAATCTTTGCTTGACGGAAATCACCAAGATCCCAGAAGAGCTCGGGCCGCCGCGGTCAACATGGTGCCAACCACCACCGGCGCCGCCAAAGCCGTGGCCCTGGTTCTGCCAAAGTTAAAAGGGAAATTGGACGGCTACGCCGTGCGCGTTCCCACCCCCGACGTTTCGCTGGTGGACCTTACCGTGAATCTAAAAAAGAAAGCGACCAAAGAGGAAATCAACAACGCCTTTAAAGAAGCCGCGCAAGGCTCCTTGAAGGGAGTGCTCGCTTATGAGGATGACCTGCTGGTTTCAACCGATTTTATGGGCAACCCCAACTCGTCTATCATTGACTCCGACATGACCAATGTGATTGACAACACCGCCAAGGTTGTTTCTTGGTACGACAACGAAGTTGGTTTTTCGAATCGAGTTGTTGACCTGGCCAATCATATCGCTTCAAAGTTGTAAGGATATAAAAATGTCTTTGAAGTTTATTGATCAAGCGGAGATTAAAGGCAAAAAAGTGTTGGCGAGGTTTGACTTCAATGTTCCCTTGAGCAAAGAGGACCCATCCCAAATAGCCGACGCCAGTCGAATCGATTTGGCGCTTCCCACTATTAACTATTTTATTGAGCAAGGGGCTTCAAAGATTACCTTGATGAGCCACCTTGGCCGGCCTAAAGGCGCCAAGGATCCAAAATACAGTTTGGAGCCAGTGGCGACTTATCTCGCCAACGAGCTTGATCGCGAAGTGGTGCTGGCGCAGTCCCCTGTGGATTCCGGAGTCAAGGAACTTCTCACGCTAAATGAAACAAAGATTGTGCTCTTGGAGAATTTGCGTTTTGATCCGGGAGAAGAAAACAATGACGAGGATTTTGCCTCAAAGCTGGCGCAATACGGAGACGTTTACGTCAATGACGCTTTTGGAGCGGCTCACCGAAAACACGCTTCAGTTCACGCCATTAACAAATTTTTTAAGAATCAGGCCTATGGAGGCTTCCTTATCAAAAAAGAGTTGGAAGCTCTTAACAAAGTTCTGAACAATCCGTCCAAACCTTTTGTGGCGGTGATTGGCGGGGCCAAGGTTAGCGATAAAATAAAAACGATTGAAAGGCTCTTAACTTCCGTCAACAATCTTATAATTGGCGGCGCCATGGCCTATCCCTTTTTAAAAGCTTTGGGACATGAAGTGGGCAAATCTCTTTGCTCTGACCAGGACGTCAAGTTGGCCAACTCTATTTTGAAAGCCGATAAAGGAAAGAAACTTCTTCTTCCTGAAGACCATGTGGTCTCAACGAGTTTTGACGGAGAGGCTTCCCTCAGTTCCGGCAAAAATATTGAAAAAGATTACATGGGACTAGACATTGGCGAAGCCACCGTCAACAAATACGCCGGCGTCATAAAGGGCGCCAAAACCATTTTATGGAACGGGCCTATGGGTCTTTTTGAAACCCCAAAATTCGCCAAAGGAACCATTGCAATGGCAAAGGCCATGGCGCAAGCGGACGCGTTCACTTTAGTGGGAGGCGGCGACTCCGTGTCAGCGGTCAAAAAATCAGGTTACGCCGGGAAATTCTCGCACATTTCCACTGGCGGCGGCGCCTCGTTGGAGTATATAGAAAAAGGCGAACTGCCTGGAATACAGGCTTTAAAATACGGAGTGTAAAATGCCAAAGACTTATATGGTGGGCAATTGGAAAATGAATCAAGGTCTTCACGAACTTAACGAGTTTTTTATTCAAATTGACAAGGCTGATTTGCCGCAAGGAAATTTTTGGATCGCCCCTCAAATGATCCACATTCACAAGCTTTTAGAAAAAACAAATATCAACTCCCTTAAAGTTGGAGCGCAAAACTGCTCAGACCAGGAGAGCGGAGCCTACACCGGAGAGGTAAGCGCCAAAAATTTGGCGGAAATGGGCGCTCAATTTGTTATTTTAGGACACTCGGAAAGGCGCTCCCTTTTTAAAGAAGACGATCAATTCATCAATAGAAAAGTCAAGCAGGCCTTGAGGAACAAGTTAATCCCCATCCTATGCGTGGGAGAAACGCTTGAACAAAGAGAGGCGGGCAAGACGTTGGAAACTGTTTTAGGACAAGTTGAAGCGTGTTTAGACGGTATCAGGCCAACCAGCGCCGATCAGCTTATTTTGGCCTATGAGCCGGTTTGGGCCATAGGCACCGGCAAGACGGCGTCTCCAGAGCAGGCCGACGAGGTTCATTCCGAAATCCGGAAGAAATTGGATCAGCTTTTTCCCGACACAGGCAAAGAAATTAGTATTTTATACGGCGGCAGCGTTAAACCCTCCAATATCAAGGATTTGCTTTCTCAAAAGAACGTCAACGGCGGATTGGTGGGAGGCGCAAGCCTGAAAGCTTCCGACTTTATCGAGCTTTGCAAAGCGACAAAATAAGGGTTTGCAAATTCCCGCAATTTTGGTAGATATTTGGGTCTAAAACAAGGATTTAAACAATGTTAACAGGTCTTCTCATTTTTCATGTTGTCGTGTGTGTTCTTTTAACAGTTGTGGTTTTGCTGCAATTTGGCAAAGGAGCCGAAGCTGGAGCCATGATGGGGCAAGGAGCTTCCCAGGCCGTTTTCACTTCAGCCACCAAAGGCAACTTTTTTACAAAAATGACGACCTTTTTAGCCATCGCTTTTATGTTGAATTCCATCGCTCTAACCACAATAAAATCAAAAACCGCCGGCGAGTCTCTTTTTGACGACGAAGCTCCTGTCGCCGCTCCTTTGAACACTGACGCTTTGGATGACGGCGCCAAAGAAGCCGATCAATCGCCTTCTAATTGATCTTTAAAAACAGGGTCTTTGTTGCACACCTTAAATTTTTTAGACAAGGCCTGCAAGATTTGTCTGGCGTGGCTTTGGCCCTTTGTTTCAAGCGTCACTTCCACAATCGACTCCTGCAATTCTAAATAAGGCGCGTTTCTATTGTGGGTGACTTGTAAAATATTGCCCTTGGCTTCCTTTACAAGTTTTGTCAGCTCAAATAAAGAGCCTGGACGGTCGTCCAGCAACAAATCCACTTTGATTCTTCTATGAGATTCAATCAAACCCTTTTCAATGATTCTGTCCACCAAATTGATGTCTATGTTTCCGCCGCAAATGGTAAGGACGACATTCTTATTTTTAAACCTTCTTGGGCTTTTTTGGTAAAGCTCGTTAAACGCGGCCAAAGAGATGGCGCCCGCTCCCTCCGTGATTATTCGCGCCTGCTCCATTAAATCCAAAAGCGCCAGGGCTATTTGGTCGTCGGGAACATGGACCGCCTCGTCTAAAACGGCGTCCAATAAATCAAACATCTCTTGATTTGGCTCTCTCACTTTTATTCCGTCCGCGAAAGTGGCAAGTTTTCTGTCAATCACCAATTTCCCTTGTTGCAAAGACCTGACCATTGAACTGGCGCCAGTCGCCTGAGTTCCTATAATCTTCGCCTCCGGAAAAAGCTTTTTCATCACCTGGCCCAATCCGGCCATTAACCCGCCTCCTCCGACTGCGCCAAAAATATAATCCACTCGCTCGATCTGTTTTTTTAACTCAAAGCCAATGCTTCCTTGTCCCGCTATAACCAATGGATCGTGAAAGGGATGCGCGTAGACTTTATTGTTTTCCTTCAAATATTTTTGCGCGTAAGCAAAACTTTCATCAACATTGTCGCCTTCCAACAAGACTTTCGCGCCCAGGGCTTCCGTGTTTAAGATTTTGATTATGGGAGAAGGCTTGGGCATAATAATGGTGGCTTCAACTCCCACTCTCTGGGCGGCCCAGGCAACCCCTTGGGCGTGATTGCCCGCGCTGACGGCCACAACTCCTCTGGCTTTTTCTTCTTCGCTAAGATTGCAAATTTTGTTGGCGGCTCCTCTCAACTTAAAAGAGCCCACCGGCTGCAAGCTTTCAAGCTTAAGATAAACGTTTGCCTGGTATTTTTTTGAAAGCCATTCGTTTTTTACCAGTGGCGTTGGAGGCAAAAGCGAGGATATCAACTCAAAGGCCTCCTCAAATTCAGAAAACTCTATCTTCATTTTTTTAACTTTCCTTTCTCGTCCTGTTTTCCCCGCGCTATCTTTTCTTTTGTCTTAGTTTTTTTTGTCTCAGGACTTTCCTTCTCTTTTGATTTCTCTTTTAATTTTTCTTTCTCTTCTATAACGCGAATTTTTCCAAAATCCTCGTCGCCAAACATTTTCTTTATCTCCTCCAAAGGAAGAGAAGCATAAGGCAAGCTCGGGTCAAAACTGTCGGCCATCTTAAGTTCTCTAGTGGTTTCGACTTTCGAATGTTTCACATGGGAGGCAAAGACTTTAAAAAGCTTGGGGTCAAGCTTTATTCCAGTGGTCTTGTCCATGACGTCGATGGCCTGGGAAATGGAAAGAACATTATTGTAAGATCTTTTTGTGGTAATGGCGTCAAAAAAATCGGCTATGGCGCAAACCCTGGCCAGAAGATGAATATCATTTTCTTTTAATTTGTTTGGATAACCGGTGCCGTTCCAATTTTCATGATGTTCATGAATAATGCGGGCGATTGTGTTCAGATCCACGTCTTCCTCGACATCGCAGGATCCGTTTAACAACAAATCGATTCCAAATTTTGGATGTTTTTTGATAACTTCATAATCTTCGTCGGTTAAACCGTCGGGATTGTTAAGGATATTGGTCGGTATTTTTATTTTCCCCAAGTCATGCAACAGCCCTCCCAGTCCGGCGTGCATCAACTCGGTTCTTGAAGCGTCCTTTTTAAGCGAGCGCAAAATGGTGATGCAATACATGGAAACATTGATTGAATGGTCGTAGGTGTAAAAATCATGCCCGCTTAAGCTGCCGATTAAACCTCTTAAAGAGTCAATATTGTAATCGTCCAAGACGTCAATCATGGATTCGACGGCTTCTCGGCAACCATGAATCGTCTCTGACAGAAGCTCTGTGCTGAATTCTTTGTCGTCGTCAAAAATTTTATGCAAGTATTGAATGGCCGTGTCTTTTATGAAGTTCACGGCTTCGGAGTCGTCCACAGTTTGAGAAGTCACCAAGCTTTTCATATAAGAGCTTCTCTGATCTTCCGGCACATAAAGCTGTTGGTATTTTTTTTTCAAAGTTTCAACTTCATCGCCATCAAGAGTCTGTCCGATAGGGAAAAGACGAACAAACTTTTGTTTTCCCTCAAGGGAAGAGGAATTGACATATAAGTCATAGCTTAAAGGATGGTTCTTTATGATTAGATCATAACTAATAGAAAAATAACTTCGAGCGCCCACACTTACCCCTAATTTAAAAGTCATTATAACATAATTCAGTCCTCAAAAAGAGAAAGGAATTTTTCGCGTCCCCCGCCTTTTTCAAGCATTTGGAGACCAATTTATTCAGGCATTTCCGGCTCTAACAAAGATTTATTTTAAATTCCCAACCGACCCTGTTTATGGGTATTCGCAAGCTTTTGAAACCATGGGAAAGACGAAGTATTCTCATGAAAAGATATAAAAAAATATTTACATCTTTTTGCCCGCTCTCCTACGATCGATTCAGGAAGAATCTTTACATTTCAAAAACAACATATCCATGGAGGGAATATGAAATTGTTATCTTTGCTCTTGTTCTCATTATCTCTTTTGCTCGCCACCGCCT
>JBBDND010000246.1:0-2265 GCA_040877865.1 Bacteriovoracaceae bacterium
TTTGCGATTTTTGAGGAACCTACAAATCCCACCGCTTTAATTTTATCATGATCAATAATAGAGTTAACCGTTTGAGCTTTGCCGTTAAGAATGGTCAGGACACCTTTGGGAAGGCCCGCTTCCAACAGCGCTTCTCCAATCAAGGTGGCGGTCAGTGGAGTTTTTTCCGAAGGTTTCCAAACATAGGCGTTGCCAAGAGTGATGGCGATGGGAATTGTCCACATGGGAACCATCGCCGGGAAATTAAATGGAGTGATAGAGGCCACTACGCCAAGCGGCTCTCTTCTATATTCGCAATGAACGCCGCGGCTAACTTCCATTTTGGAGCCGCTGTCCAAGTTTTGCAAAGACAACGCGAACTCCAGCACTTCCACGCCTTTCATCAATCCGGCCCGAGCTTCATTGAGAGTCTTGCCGGACTCCAAGGCCACCATATTTGAAATATTGTCCGCGTTTTTTAAAAGGATGTCTCGAAAGCGAAACATGATTTGTGTTCGCTCTTTTATGGGAACTTGTTTCCAGAGCTCAAAAGCCTGGTGGGCAAATTCAACGGCCTGGTCCACCTCGGCGGCTTCAGAGGCGTTGGTCTGGCCGACAAGTTGTCCGTTATAAGGGGAGAACACCTGTATCTTTTCGCCTTTTCCCGCGGCCCATTCTCCCCCCACAAGATTGGTGCTTTGTATTGTTTGAGAAGGGAATTGAACTTTACTCATGCGCGACTCCGAATTGAAAAAAAATGCTTCCTATGACAGTAAATTCTGATTGTAGGGAAAATCTGATTATATGGAAAATACGCGCCGCAGGCCAGACATCAAAATATGAATATTCCTTAAACATAACAGGCAAGTAATTGATTTGAGGAGGAGTTGCCTTACAATTTTTGTTGCGCGGCCCAAACTTTGCATTTCTCTGCGATCTGTTGGCCGCGGGCCACATTTTTTAATGCCATTTTTAGCGGGAGAAATCGTGTCTAGACCTTTAAAAGTCGCTCAAGTGGCTCCTTTATACGAGTCCGTTCCTCCAAAACTTTATGGGGCACGGAAAGAGTCGTTGCAAATTTAACTCAAGGATTGATTGAGCAAGGCCATGAGGTTACCTTGTTTGCAAGCGGCGACTCCATAACTGGCGCTCGTTTGATTTCCGGTTGCGAGCAGGGTTTGCGCTTGGACAAGGAAATACAAGATCCTGTCGCTTTTCACGCGCGCCAGTTGGACGTGGCGATTTCCATGGAAAAAGAATTCGACATTATTCATTTTCACACGGATTACTTGCACTTCCCGCTGCTTAAATATATGAAAACTCCGGCGCTCACAACCGTCCACGGGCGGCTTGATCTAAAAGAAGTCGTTTCTCTTTACCGGCGCTTTAAGCTGGACGCCGCTTTGACATCTATTTCCTACGCGCAACGAGCTCCTTTGACAGACAATCATTGGGCGGGAAATGTTTATCACGGCTTGCCCTTGGGACTGTTCAAGCCCGTATATAAAAAAGGATCCTACTTGGCCTTTTTGGGCAGAATCTCGCCGGAAAAAGGTCTGGACCGGGCCATTGATATCGCCAAACGCTTAAACATGCCGCTCAAAGTCGCCGCTAAAATAGACAAGGCGGATCAAGACTACTTTGAACAACACATTAAAGATCTTATGGAAGATCCCCTTGTGGAGTATGTGGGGGAGATTGCCGAAGCGCGCAAAGAGGCCTTCTTGGGGAACGCCATGGGCCTATTGTTTCCCATTAATTGGCCCGAGCCCTTTGGAATGGTCTTAATCGAGTCCATGGCCTGCGCCACTCCCGTTCTCGCGTTCAAAATGGGCTCCGCTCGCGAGGTTGTTGACGACGGGGCCAGCGGGATATTGGTTGAATCTGTCGAAGAGGCCGTTGCAAGAGCTCCTGAATTGTTTAAGTTGGACCGGCGAAAGGTTAGAGAAGTCTTTGAGCGCCGTTTCGACCAAGAGACAATGACTCGCAACTATATTAAAATTTATCAAGAGCTCATTAATGAAAGCAAGCAGGCTGAATATTTTGAAGAGGCGGCGTTTCTCTAAAGGCGGCATATGCAAAAAGATCCATCCATGCCTCAAAGATCTGAAGAAATTCAGAACATTGAAGGGAAAACTTTTGTCTCCACCGACTCAAGATATGTAGACCCCTTTGTCATGTCCCTTAATCACGGGGAAACTTTTGGCGTTTTTGATCGGCAGGGAGACATTGTCAATTTGGGAAAAAAGTTGCAAGGCATTTTCTTTGAAGGTTCGCGCCATCTTT
>JBBDND010000247.1:0-2248 GCA_040877865.1 Bacteriovoracaceae bacterium
GCTTCTGGCAATATGGCCTATGGTCTTTACTTTGGGTCAGAATCGAATACATCAAATAGTCTTAGAAATGCTGCCATGTTTGAAGAGACTATAGGCACCAACTTTGGCTCTAAGGCCGTTTCCGAGCAAAATAATATTGATCTTTTCGTTGGTGGCGACGCCGGAGTTCAATGGGGCGCTAAATTAACTTATTCCAGCTCAAAGAATGAACAGGGAGGAATGGATCAAGAACAAGACGCTTTAAGAGTAGCTATTGGAGGCATTTCTGGGGATATTGAAGCCTTTGCCAACATAGGTATTAGCAATAAAGCGGAAAATGGAGATTATGAATTTGATGGCAAATCTTCTTTTGATTTAGGGGCTTCTTATCTTTTTAATGATCTAACTTATATGGCCCGAGTTCAATCTATTCAAGCCGAAGACGCAGCTGGGAATGAAATTAAAAGTCAAAATATCCACATTGGAACGGCAAGAGTTTACAGGTTAAACGATAGGTCTAACATATGGGTGTCTGCATGGTATAAAATGGATAGAATGGAATGTGACGCTGATAGTGGCTTTAGTTTAGTCGCTTGTGGGGATATTACAGTTGATGATCCTGATGATCCAACTACATGGACATTTACTCATTTTAAAGAGAATAATAATACATATATTCCTGTTGCGGTTTCTTTAGAAGTAGCAGTTAAAGAGTGGCTAACTTTAAGAGGCTCAGTAGCTCAAAATATTTGGGGTGAAAATGACAATGGTGACGATGAAGCCACAATTGCCAATTCAACTGAAGTCAGGGCCGGAGCTTCGCTTGTTTGGGGAGACTTTCAAGTTGATGGTTTGATAGGAAATACCACAAATACAAATACTGTTGGAGATGTCGATACTAGTGCTGGTAACGGCACTCTCAGGACAGACGCTTTAATGTCAAGAGTAGGATTAGTATACAGATTCTAATAGGATGTTAGAATTAAACAAGGCAACTTGTTTGAAAAGGCCGGAGGAAACTCCGGCTTTTTTTACTTATTTTTTATTGTTTTCAAAAGCGCAAAACATTTTTTCAACCGCATAAAGAGGCAAGTTGACAATATTCAGAGGAACAACGCTTTGTTTGATTTTATGTCTGCCCAGTTCTGTCCCATACTCCAGCAAAGATAACCGAATTAAATTTTCGCATTTTTTTTCATGACAAAAATAAAATGCCGATTTGATGTGGCCTGCGCCAACGGCTTTGACTTTTCCCCGATCCCTCGGCCAATAAAAAAGTTGAGGAGCGTAAGATCCGCCTTCGATAAAGTTGAGGTGTTGAGCGGCGAATTGTTCGGCGATCAGCCCTTTTGAATTAAATTTATTTCGCATTTCAAAATCTATAGTTTCTAAATCCACCCGCATCATGCAATTGAGGTTCTGATGCACTAAAATAGGGGTTTTTTAGGGGTGTTGATGCACTAAAATAGGGGTAATTTAGATCTTTTTAACGTGAAAACAAATGTTTATCTATTTTAACGCCCGCTGAATCTTAGAGCCGCTTTGCCTGTAAAGATAATCGCCAAGCTCTCGCTCTTTGTCGGAAAAGTATTCGTAGTGCTTGTGATCTTGCCACTCTTCCATGGCGTAATTGATAGCGAAGTTATAGGCCTCTTCAATGCAGATTTTGCGCATTCTTGAATTTCGCATGTAAGCGGAGCCAAGGGTTCTTGGATAGTCGTCATTGCAATCTTCCACCTCTTCGGCGAAAAAGTCGTCCAGATAGCTTTCGGCAAGCTTTTTGTTTTCTTCCCATTTCTTGGAAACTTCTTGGGCGATCTTGTCTTTCACCCCGGGCGATTGAATAAAGGTGGAGCAGATTTTTCTGCCGTATTTTTTATCCACTGTGGACTCTGGATGATAGAAATAGTTTTCAGGGTAGTGGCTTTTCATTTCGTCCAAGCATTTGTCGGTGACTTGCTGGTAAGAGTAGATTTCGCTCAAAAGCTTGCCGGACTTGGCGAATTCGCTCAAGATGCTTGGCTCTTTTTCGTCAAAGTGGCTCGCCACGCGGTTCTTTTCAAGCTTTACTTCTTCTTCTAAGATATTGTTGAGGATCTGGCGCATCTTGCCTTTCATAAAGGACAGGGCGAATTCTTTTTCTGTTTGATTAAGACTGAACTCGAGGGTTTTCTCGTCCAGCTCTTGGAAAGCTCCAAGGCTTACGATTTCGTAGAGCTCGTCGTCCATTTTGTCGTTCACGCAGTTTAAAAGCTTGGCGTTTACGTAA
>JBBDND010000248.1:0-2238 GCA_040877865.1 Bacteriovoracaceae bacterium
AAAAGAAATAATAAGTTTCATAACCATCCTTGGCCTAATAAATTTACTTACTTAGAATATTTTAGCAGGAAAAGGATGTGGCGCAAGACGATACACTTTTCTTCTGGCAAATTTTATCAAAATCGCATTGGGAGCAGTGAGAGGTGTCAATTTCATCTGGCGCGTTCAGTTTCTGACAAAAGCGCCATAGGTATTTATCCACGTTTTCTTTTGAAACTGTTTTCTCAAGCATTTTTTGTTCGTCTACATAGCACAAGACCAATTTTATCGGCTTTTCTGCCTCTTGCGAGTTAGGGCCGTGGAATTGAGAATAAGCGTAGGCGTAAAGTTGAAACCAGTAATTTTCAGGGGTTTGCCCTCTTATCGCTCCGGTTTTAAAGTCCCAAATCTCAAGACAGCGCCCCCGCTCGTTTGAAACAATA
Organism: Bacteriovoracaceae bacterium; assembly: GCA_040877865.1. GTDB lineage: Bacteria > Bdellovibrionota > Bacteriovoracia > Bacteriovoracales > Bacteriovoracaceae > UBA845. The sequence goes on from JBBDND010000248.1 coordinate 423, forward strand.
AGGTCAGGTATTCCGGAAATCATGTACTGAAAGAGCTCGAATTTGATTGGTTTCTCGCTTATTAAACGCGTCTTATCCCCAAAAGCTTTTAACTTTTCCACAACCCATTGAGTGGGCCTGGCAAACTCGGCCGGCGCTTCAGTTTTAAAACCGTTTAAAATTGTTTGTGAAATGGCGTCATGGACTTCTATTCCCCGTTGCGCGCTGGAAAAGCTTTTTGAGCTCAACTCTTCTAAATCTTCCTCTCCCGGCGAGGCCAAAGGTTTGGATGTCGGAGCCCCCGCGCCTTCCAATTTTAAGACGTTTTTCAAATAGAATTTTCTGGGACATTGGGTGATTTGCGCCAAGCGGGTCACAGAAAGCTCCGGCAGCAAAAACGGCGGCGCGAACTCCAAGCGCTCCTCCACCCCCAAATTGTCAAAGTGAAACATGGGAGGCTGGTTTGAAACGCGTTTTAAAAATCCGGAATCAAAGGCCGCTTCCACGTCCACCGAAACGCTCCCGGCCCTGACGATGTCCTTTTGCTTTTTGCCTTCTGGCGACTCTTGGAAAAAGTGATCTATGCCGTGTATCCAGCTGCCTTTAACCGTTGTCGCCTTCAAATTTCCAAAATTGAGCCGCGCCCAACCCAGAGCGTTTTCCGCTCTGGTGCAGGCCACATAAAACAGCCTTTTTGATTCACTGAACTCTTTATGGGTTTGAACCGCTTGCTCCAACATATAATGAGGCGTTTTAAATTTCTTCTTCTCTTCCAAGCTTTTGGACCATTTAAAACTATAAGGGGTTTTTCCAAACATGTCTTTCATTCCGGACGGATTGTCGTTGGTGTAAACCCCTCCCAATAGCACTTGGGAAAATTCCAATCCTTTAGAGGCGTGAGCGGACATGATAGAGACCCGATGGGGGTCTTTGCCGTATTGAAACTCCATGGAGTAATTAAGGCCGGACCAATCATCCATTTTGTGTGCGACTTTTTCCAAGTCTCCCTGATTAATTTCAATTAAAAGTTTGATGTTTTCCAAGTTGTTTTTATAGTTGGAGACAACCAGGCCGCTGGCGCTTAGAAAAAGCAAAAAGGATTGATAGGCCCCAAAGTATTCTCTATTGGTCTGAAATCTTTTAGCCTCTTTTAAAACATTTTCCCCGGACTCTTTTCCCAATAGCTTAAAATAAGACATTAGAGAAAACTCCAGGTAGTTGTCTTTAAGCTTTCCCCGGTCAAAATCGCTTTTTATCAAAAGATGGAAGATTCCAAGCGCGGGATCTTCCAGCATGGGCACCTTGACTTGCGAGGTAAAGCCCACGTTGGCGGCCAATAGCAGTTGCATAAGGGTTTTACTGGGTTTGAGCTTTCGATACAACACGGCAACGCTATTGTCGGGATCGGCCAGCGTGTTTTTTACATGTTCGACCAAGGCCAAAGCTTCCAGGTATTCAATGTCGGAAACACTCAACTTCTTCCAATTTTCACCCATAACGCCGTCTTCTAAAAAAGAAAGATCGCCGTCAATTTCAAAAATCTTTCCCAAGTCTCGCTCGGGCAAAGGCGCGCTTTGCTCGGCGACCTCCACAGCGTAATGGTCTTTGCCTTCAAAGTTCAGCCCCAGCTTGAACAAGTGGGAAAAAAACTGGTTGTTAAATTCAATAATGCCGTTGTCGGAGCGGTAATTGTTCAATAAATTGAGGTTAAGCGGAGCGTTTTTTTGCATCTCCATAAAAACTCCCAACTCGCCGCCGCGAAAGCCGTAAATCGCTTGCTTGATGTCGCCGACACAAAAGACTTTGTGATAATCAAAATCCACAATCTTGCTTAAAA
>JBBDND010000249.1:0-2230 GCA_040877865.1 Bacteriovoracaceae bacterium
CCACGTGAATTTTGCGGCTTTCTTCAAACTCTTGTATGCGTTGACAAGATTTGGTGTGGATGGTGATGCCTCTGCCCCGGGTGATAAAGCCGGTTATGGGATCGCCCGGAATGGGATTGCAACACTTGCCCATGCGAACCATGATGTCGTCCAAGCCGTCAACAATAATAGCGTTGTCTTTATTGGACGTCTTCTTGGCGGAGGTGGATATTTTGCTGTAAAGGCTCTCGAAATCCTTTTTCTTTTTATCCTGCCCCTCCCCTTCTTCCTCTTTAAAGTCGACGCTCGGTATCAGTTCCAAGACATGTTTAAGATGAATTCTTTTGGATCCAAGCGCGTGATAAACTTCCTCCATGTTTTTTAAGTGGAGCTGGTCAAACGTCTTGTTAAACTCGTTTTTCTTTTCAAGGGACTTGATATTGGTTCCAAAGCTCTTTAAAGACTTTTCCAGCATTTCCACGCCCAAGTCCTTGTTCTTGTCCCTTTCCACCTTCAACAAGTGCTGCTTGATCTTGGTTCTGGCGCGCGAAGTTTTCACTAGCTTGAGCCAATCTTTACTGGGAGTTTGAGTTTTATTGGTCAAAACTTCGACCGTGTCGCCGGACTTTAAACGATATTTTAAGGGAACCATCTTGCCGTTAACCTTGGCGCCGACGCAGTGGGCTCCAACGTCGGTATGGACCGCGTAAGCGAAATCCAAGGGACTCGCGCCATGGCGCAACTCTTTGACGTCGCCAGTGGGGGTAAAAACAAAAATTCCCCCAATGTCCAAATCGTTTTTAACCACGTCCATAAATTCGCTGCTGGTGGGAATGTCCCGGTTGTACTCCATCAGCTCTTCAACCCACTTGAGTTTGTTTAAGCTTTTGGCTCCGCCGCCGCCTTTGTATTTCCAATGAGCCGCGACTCCGGTTTCCGCCACCTCGTGCATTTCGTGGGTTCTAATTTGAATTTCGATTCTCTCCGCTTTGGGACCAATAACCGTGGTGTGAAGAGATTGATAGTTGTTCACTTTGGGAATGGCGATATAATCCTTAAACCTTCCGGGGACGGGGATAAACGACGAGTGTATAATCCCCAGGCATTTATAGCACTCGGTGATATTGCCCACCAAAATTCTAAAGGCCAACAGATCTTGAATTTGATCAAAATCCACGCCTCGATTTTGCATTTTTTTATAAATGGAGTAAAAGTGCTTGGGCCTGCCGTAGACATCGGCCTTCACGCCGTATTCGGAAAGGCGCTCGGTGACGTTGGAGACCGTTTCACTTATATAAGATTCGCGCTCTGATTTTTTCATAGCCACTTTTTCGGCCAGACGATAATAAACTTCGGGATGCAAAAAGCGCATGCACAGGTCTTCCAACTCGCTTTTTACCGAGTTGATCCCCAAACGGCTTGCCAGGGGAACATAGATGTCCAAAGTTTCCTGGGCTTTTTTCACTTGTTTTTCTTTGGAGACGTATTGAAGAGTCAACATATTGTGCATTCTGTCCGCAAGCTTGACGATGATGACGCGAATGTCTTTGGCCATGGCCACGACCATCTTTCTAAAGTTTTCGGCCTGAGACTCTTCTTTGGTTTTAAACTTGATTTTGGAAATTTTAGTGCATCCAATGACAATATTGCCGATGCCTTCGCCAAACTCTTTTATGATTTCTTCTTCAGAAACATCGCAATCCTCCACCACGTCGTGCAAAAGGCCGCCGCACAAGGAATCTAAATCCATTTTTAATTTAATCAAGGTGGCGGCCACATTTAAAGGATGAATGATGTACGGCTCGCCCGAGCTTCTTTTTTGCGGCCGGTGATGCCTCTCCGCGAATTCATAGGCCTTCTTTAAAGGCTCAAGGTCGGTGTCTTCCGGAAGGTGGGCCTTCGCCCGCCTCATTAACTCTTCAATGGTGAGATCTCCCTCGTGGGAAAAGTCCATACGATGATACATTAGGACCTCAAAATCTCTTCAACAACTTGCTTTAGCCTGGCGCTGGCCTTGTCAAAATCGTCATTAACCACCAAGTAGTCGTAATCCTTTTTTCTAGACAACTCATACTTGGCGTTTATAAGTCTTTCTTCCACCACTTCGCGCGGCTCTGTTCCCCGCCCTCTTAATCTTTTTTCAAGCTCTTGATAGCTGGGCGGCTCAATAAAAACAACCTTCGCCTCCTCACCGTACAATTTTTTCATTTGGTCGCAGCCTTGCACGTCCAAATCAAAGAGAAGCTTTTTG
>JBBDND010000250.1:0-12232 GCA_040877865.1 Bacteriovoracaceae bacterium
GCAATTTTCAATGACAATGACCGCTCCATCGACAATGATGCCAAAGTCCAAGGCGCCCAAACTCATAAGGTTGCCCGACACCTTTTGCCACTTCATTAGAATAAAAGTGGCCAGAAGCGCTATGGGAATGATGATAGACGTTATAATGGCGGCCCTGATATTTCCCAAAAGCAGCAGTAGAAATAAAGTCACAAGTCCCGCCCCCATAAGAAGGTTGTGTTCAACGGTTCCCAGAGTGGAATTGACCATTTCAGACCTGTTATAAAGAGTTCGAAGCTCTACCCAATCAGGAACATCTTTTTTAATTTCTTCAAGTTTTTCAGCCACGCCCAAGGAGACTTCCCGGCTATTCGCTCCTAGCAACATAAAAGTGGTGCCAATAATGCTTTCCTCGCCGTTGACCGTCCCAGCTCCGGTCCTGATCTGCTTGTCAAAGCGAACGTCGGCGATATCTTTTATTTTTACAACTTCATAATCAGACAACCTTTTGACGATAACATTTTCTATATCTTCAAAAGATCTGAGAAGGCCTACCCCTCGGACGAGCAACTGCTGTCCTGTTTGTTGGATATAACCTCCACCCACATTCATATTTGTTTCTTGAATCGCGTTCTCTATATCATCAAAGTGCAGGCCATAACGGGTCATCTTTTTGATGTCGGGTTGGATATAAAATTGCTTTTCAAAACCGCCGATGGTGTTAACTTCCGTAACTCCCTTTACTGTCAATAACCTTGGTTTAATAAACCAGTCTTGAATGGAGCGCAACTCCATCAGCTGCAAAAGTCGCTTCTGTGGATCTTCAGCAGGTTGCTTGGCCTCGATTGAGTAGTGAAAAATTTCCCCTAATCCCGTGCTGATAGGTCCCATCTCAGGTGTGACCCCTTCAGGCAGATCCAAGTTTTGCAATTTTTCACTCACAAGTTGTCTTGCCCTATAAATATCCACATTTTCTTCAAAAACCACAGTTACTTGGCTAATTCCATACTTGGAGACCGACCGAATTGTTTGCACCCCTGGAATTCCGTTCATGGAGTATTCTATAGGAAAAGTCACCATTCGCTCGGTCTCATCAGGAACATAACCTTTTACCGATGTGTTTATCTGAATTTGAGTGTTTGTAATATCTGGCACGGCATCGATAGGCAGATCTTGAAAGGATTTCACACCGTAAGCGATCAAAAGCAGAGTTGCCAAAAAGACGAAAAGCCTATTGTTGACAGAAAATTCTATTATTTTACTAATCATAATAAATCACCTTAATGGGCATGACCATATTCTGATTTGTCGGTGGAGTAAATATCGCTTACTCTAAGGATCCCTACTCCTTCAATCGCGACTTGATCTCCCGCTCGAAGCTCGCCAACTTTGACTGTATAGCTGTCTTTCTCCTCTTTAATCACTACAACTGGGATCATTTTAAAAAAGCTCGATCTTTGTCTATACACTCCTACTTTATCTTGAGAGACGACAAGCGCTTCTTTAGGGATGGTGAAAACGTTGTTGTTCACAGGAGTCAGCCTAACCCCAATAGTCTCTCTTGCCTCTCTAGAAAGAACGAATCCCTTTTCCTCATCTACTTCTACAATCGCCTTGCCTTCACCGATGGCTTTGCCTCCCCCGTGCCCATGATGGCCATGGTGTTCCCCTTCTTCATGATGCCCCCCTTCTTCATGGCGCCCCTTTTCTTCATGATGACCTGCCTCATCCGCAAGAGAAGGCGGGTCTTGGGCAAAACTAAGAGAAGAAAAAGCAAGAATTAGGACAAGAAGGTTAGTTAGATTCATTTATGACTCCCAGCTCTCTTAGCGCGTCTCCACAGCCAGCCTCATCCTCAAGGCTCCTTCTCTCAAGATCAGTCAACTCTGCTTCAATGGATTTAAGCATTTGAATATAGTCTCTGGCCTCTTCTGAGCAAATAAAAAAACCATTCACTTCACATCGTTCCAAAACTTTTTCATAAGCTACTTTAGGAAGAATCACGTTTGAGCAAGTCCCTGTTTGATAATAAACAAAGTACTTCTTATGAAAATAATTATTAAATCTATTGTCTGTTTTTAACCGATAGCCAAGTTCTTTAATGCCGGAAAAGTATTTTTTAATTGCGTTTTGCTCTTCCACCGTCAAAGGGCCATTAACACCGCTTTCAATATAAGTTTTGTCGCCTTCCAGGCTATAAACCTTTTCTAATTCAGTCTGATATCTACACCCGGCAATTGTCAGGCAGAATATTGATAAAATAATATTTTTCATTTCCCTACTCCATCTCTATTAAACGTTGAAGCTTGCTTTCGCGCTTTTTATAATCTTCATTAAAAATCATTCGTTTGAGCTTTTCCATAGTATTGACCACTTCGTATTTGTAGTTAATCAAAGAAACTTTGGCGTCAAATTCATTTTCCGCGCTCTTAAGCATCTCTAGAGGGTCAATACTCATGCCAAGCGCCAGCTGCGTTCTAATCGACTCATAATTGGCCTGAGCCAGGGACCTGCGTTTTTGCTGATTTTCAATATTAACCACGTAGGAGTTGAAATTACTCACTAGATTGTACAAATTCTTTTTTAGAACTTCTCGAGTCGATTCTTTTTGAATATCTAGAATATGATCTTCAGAGTTGCTTATCCTTAAGGAGCTGGCCGCCCCAAAGCCCAGGCCGTCTTGAACAGGAATATTGGTAAAAATACTTGCGGAGGTCTGAGACGCTCCAAGAAATGAGAAATGTATTGTCTTCCGAGTATGATATAGAGCTTCTTTCAAGTGGTCGTATTGATTTAATTCGGGAGAGCTATCCAAGGCCCTGAAGATAAAAGTGTCATAGTTTAGAGGCTCAAGTTCTTCAACTTCTGGCAAAGGGATTTTGGAAAGTGAAATCTCCTCCTCTTGCTGAAGGCCGAGGGCATAGGATATCGCCTTTTTTTCTTCAGAAAGAAGAGTTTCAAACTTTCGCGCATCCTCCTGCAGCTCTAGGCGCCTTATTTCTAAAAACCTCACAGTCCTTGGATCGGTAGCGCCAAAAATTTGGCCAGAGCGAGCAATGCCTATCAAGTCTTCCATTTGCGCTACTTGTTCTTTTAGCGCTTTTAAGAAATCTTGGTCTCTCAAGGCGTTTATGAAAAGAAGTTTGGCAGTCATAACCTCATTGGCCCATAGAGCTCTGTATTGCTCTTGATAGGCCAAGTAAAAATCCTCGGATTGACGCAATTTAAACCAATTATTTGGCACAAGAAAGGGAGCAATATCTTGAACAATATTAATGGCGCCTCTCCAGTCGAAGGGAGTCGACAAAAGGTTCCATAAATTCAACCGAGGGAGCAGATTTCTTTTGTTGAAATTGATCGTCTCCTTCGCTTGATAAACTCTTTGGGCGTTTTCTAAAACAGTAAAGTTTGATTCTTTGACATTTTTGGCGACATCTTCAAGACTAATCTCGCTTTGACAAAAACCAAGATTGCTTAATAAAAGGAGAAAAGCGACAAATACGGCTTTCATTATTGTCTCCTTAATTTAAATGTATACTTCTTAGAGCTGACACTTGACTCAAAAACCCCGTCTAGAATATCGATATTTTCGATCTCGCCTTTTACAACACTGTCCGAAAGGACTCGCGCCTGGCCAAGAGCTAAAGGAGCGGAAAGTTTTTCCATCGTTTCACTTACCGCCAGGTGAAAAGTGTTCTTCCACGACTCGCTTATAATATTAATCAATCCTTCTTTGACGTTTGGACGATAGCCTTCAATGACGCAAGTCACAGCGCTGTTCATTACCCTGGGGTTTTCCAGCTTCAAATAGAGATTGAGGTTTAGGTTTTGCAATTCAAAATTAATTTCATCTAAAGTCCTAAAACGGGAGGGAAACTCAATGGGGATGCTGCTGACAAACTGGGCGTTAATATTAAAAAGGATGTCCTGAATTTCAACTTCACCGAAAAACTCCCCTTCGATGCCGCTAATAAACCTCTTCCTTTTATTAAGATCGTTTTCCATTTTTTCCGCCCAAAACCTTTGATTTTGGTTTTGCGCCTCATATTGTTCCTTGGCTTCAATATTGGCCTGTTCCGCCAGTCTGTCGTCTCCGCCTTTGCTGCAAGCGACAAAGACCGTCAACGCCGACAACATAAAAAGTAAGTTTTTCATAAGACTCTCCTAATTAAATATCTTATCTATAAGCTCTTTTTTTTCCGTCATTAAGTATATCTCTTTAAGCGATTTTAAAATGTCATTCTCAATTTCAAACCAGGCCTTAAGGTATTCAACATGTTGTCTATGAGTTTCAATAACCATGGGAATGGGGATAACCCCTCTTTTAAACAGAGCCTCGGCTTCTTGGTGTTTTTTTGCCACTTCTTTAAGTTTGGGCATTTTCTTTAAGGCCTCCAAGGAGTGTTCATAGACATGCAGCTCTTTTTTAAGTTTTAAGCGCATGAGCTCCAAATTGTTTTTAGCGCTAACTTTTTCCTGCATGAGTTTTTTAGCCGCGAGAGCCTTCCCGCCTTGGTTGGTGTGAAAGACGGGAGCGTTAAAAGTGATTCCGATTCCCGCGGAAAGAAACTCATCCTGTCCTTGTTGCTGATAATTGAGGAGCGGACCGACTTTTAAATCGGAATATCCCAAAGACTTTTGAACATCCAAGCTTGCGCGGGCCATCTCTACTCGCCCTTTTTCAATTTTCGCCAAACCTTTAGCGGCGTCCAATTCAAAATGCGGAAGTTTTGGATAAGATACAACGGAATATTGAAACTTTGGATCTTGGCAGCGGGCCCAAAAGGAAACCTTCACAATCAATGTTTCCTTTTCGTGAACCAACTCGTGCAAGCGGCCTTCATAGTCCCCTTGGGCCAGTTTTAAAGTGGATAGAGAAACCCTTTCTTCAGGAGTAAGCCTTTTTCTTTTTGAAAGCTTGTTGATTATGTTTTCATAGGTGGCGCTTGCCTCTTTTATCGCCTTAATCTGCAACTCAAGTTGCTGGGCCCGTCTATAATCTATAAGAGCGCTTAAGTAGAATTCGGCTTGCGACAAAGAAAGCTTGCTCTTGGTTAACTCCTCCTTGGCCATGGATTCCCTAATTCTTTTTTCTCTCTTGGATCCCAACTCCAAAGTGTGAAGGAGTTTTAAATTATAGGTATTCACTTCAAGGCCAAATTGATCTCCTCTTTGATATTCAAATTCGGCGTTTGGGTTGGGTCTTTGTTTGGCCTTCTCGACAAAAGAGGACGCGCTTTCGTATTGAGCCGAGATTTCCTCTTCAATAGGACTGCCTAAAAGCAATTGCCGCTTAAATTCTTCAATACCGCTAAAATGACAATCTTCTTTGCCTTGGGCGCTTAAAACGCCAAGGAGCAAAAGAATCCAAATTCTCATTGAAAACCTTTTAATTAAAGCTGTTAAAATAAACTCTACGAACTCTTTGAATGAAACCTATGAGATAGGCGGTCGATGAACTCTGTTTAGGAAGTTTTTTGGATTGGAATTTTCCAGTTCAGGATAGGGACTGTTTGCCCGGGAGTTTAACATAAAAGTGGACTTGCCAGGCCCTGGAACGGTTCCAATGTGAATATGCCCGTGTTGACAATGACAATCCGGAGTTTGGCACTCTTTGCTATCCTCTTCGGAGTTTCGCTCTTCATTAGCTTCTTTTTCGAGCGTCCCTTCCATTTTATTGCAAATATCGGAAAGCTCAGAGCAGTCAAAGCTCAGATCCGAGACCTTGCTATTGGCATGGATGGTATTGCCAAAGATAGAGAACAATAAAATTAAACAGATATAGCGAAACATAAGCCTAGCTTATAAACGAGGGCGATCTAAAATGCAAACGCTTTTGTAAAAAGCTTCCTTTTTACAAATACTGTTTCACTGTCCCCACGATTTCGCGATAGGTAAATGGTTTAGGCAAGATGTGGTCAAAGCCCGCGTTTAATAGATCCTGTTCGAAAATTTCGCTAAATCCGGAAACGCAAATCATTTTGATATTTGGCCGTATAAACCTTAGCTCTTGGGCCAATTCAATACCGTTAATGGAAGGCATGGCGATATCGGTAAGGACACAAACAAACTTTTGCTTTCGCATTAATTCTATCGCCTCTGCGGGCCTATTGGTTTGAATAGCGGCAATATTTTCGTGTCGGAGCATTTCCAAAATACTATCGGAGATATAAGGTTCGTCATCCACAACTAAGATCATAAAAAGCTCCTATGAATTCCAATAAGAATCGCCTAACCACTAGATCGGAACCTTAATTTATTTACTTAATTATTTCTTAAGTTTTAGATGATTTTTTAAAGCGGCTTTTTTCTGTAAATTAGTCGCCATATGAATCCAACCAATAAGATACCAGCTCCCAAAAACAAAGCGTCATCTTCCACCCACAGACTTAGCCCTAGGCATCCAAAAAGCCCGGCCCAGGCAAAAAATCTTGGGTACAAGCGCTTCTCCCTTGGCAATCTCAACGCGGATATATTGGTAATGGCGTAGTAAAATAAAACGGTGAAAGCGCTAAAGGACCAAGTGGATTTAACGTCTTTCATAAAGATTAAAGCCAAAATAACCGCGCCACTGGCAAAAACTCCCACAATGGGAGCGCCATGCTTTGGTTCAACTCTGGAAAAGAAAGCGGGAAGATCTCCTTTTCTCCCCATGGCAAACACCACTCTTGAAAGTCCCAACACTAGATTCAACAACACCCCCAACATGGCGGTCATGGCTCCAATGGCGAGGATATTGGCGATCCAAGGATGGCCGGAAAGAGTGGCGACAACTTCCAAAGGAGCGGCTTCGTTAACTGTGGAGCTGTAAAATAGCTCGGCGCCGGCGGCTCCGACGGCCACAATGGCGACAGACATATAAATCAAAAAAGACAGGCCTAGGGTGGCGATAATGGCCTTGGGAATATTTTTGACCGGGTTGTGTATCTCCTCCCCCAAGGTGGCGATCCTGCCATAGCCTGTGTAAGCGACAAACATCAAGGCGGCGGCTTCAAAGAAAGCGGAAACAGGAGCTTTGTTTTTGGCGAAATTTTTAAAAAAAGGCGAGAAATTGTCAGTGTTCACTTCAGGTCCCACTAGCAACACAAAGATGACTAATGAGATCATGGTGATTGAAACAATAAGAATATTTGTCACATTAGAGCGCTTAATTCCAAAAGCGCTCACAATGACGACCAAAGAGGCGGCGACAAGACCTATTTGCCAGGGCGCCACGGCCTGAATGTCCAAGACTCGCGCAAAATATCCCCCAAAACCAATGGCGGCGGTGGCGGCGGAGGCGCTTTTCGCGGCCATAAAAAGCCAACCGGCCATGTACCCCGCCCAAGGGTGGACATACTTGTAACCATATTCGTAAGTTCCTCCGCTGACGGGATGGGCCGCGGCTAACTGAGCGCTGGAAAGCCCGTTGCAGATGGCAAGGCAGCCGGCCAAAAACAACGCGAGGATCATCGCCGCTCCGGTCAATCCCGCCGCAAGGCCAAGACTGACAAAAACTCCTGTGCCCACAATGGAACCCATGCCCATCATGACGGAGCCCTTTACGCCAACAGCTCGAATTAACTTGTTTTCATTGGCCATTTTTTTCCTTTAAAATTTTCAAACGCTGGTCCAACGACAGAGAACCTGCGCCGTTTATTAATAAAAACACGCTGCCTAAAAGCATAGAAAAGTCTGTTCTTGCGGCGTGGGCCATATAGAAAAAACCTTCGTTAAAAAGCATCGGTATTTTAGTGCTCGAAATGGCAACCAACATGATGATGATTAGCGGCATGGCCGCAAATCTGGTAAACAGCCCGAGCAAAACTAAAAGGCCGCAAAGCGTCTCGAAAGTCCCCACGAAGTACCCTAAAAACTCGGGAGCGGGAAGACCAATTTTTTCAAAACGCCCGGCCCCACGCGCGGCCGGAAAAAGGAACTTTTGAATGCCTTCAGACAAAAAAACCGCTCCCACCATAATCCTTATTAAAATTAAAGATTTCATTTGACTATCTTTCATGCCGCTTCTCCCTATATATTTATTAACCCAAGATTTCACTCATAAGCTCTTTAAGTTTCACTTTTGCTTCGGCCAGCTCCTGCCTGCCTTTAGGCGTGCATTTGTACCAACGTCGCTTTATCTTTCCATTTTGTTCCTCTCTAGATTTGAGAAGTCCTCTTCTTTCTAGCGATTTAAATATAGGATAAATAGCTCCCGGGCTAATTTGATATCCATGTTCTTCAAGCTCTTGGATCATCCACGCTCCGTAAACTTCTTCCAATTGGGCGTGGTGAAGAATATGGATCTTGATAAAACTGGAAAAAAAATCGTTTACTTTCACTATTACTAAATACGATATCGAAAAAAGAAAATCAAGTCTTTTGACCAAAAATTAAATGGCCAGCATCTTAAAGGCCATCACAAGGAGAACCCCCGCCCCGACCAGCGTGAAAATATCCCCAAATTTGGAAGACACCCTTTGGGCCAAATGCATTCCCGCAATTGTCGCCAAAAAAGCCAGGAACCCGATGGCAAAGGTGTATAAGATTATCGGCTTTTGGCCAACTCCCAGTCCGACTCCTACCCCTAGAGCGTCAAAGCTAGTGGCAAAAGAAACAATAAGGATTTTAAAAAAACTATGGAAAGCCGGAGCGCTTTTTTGCTCTTTTTCGCTTCTAAGCCCATCAATGCCCTCATAGGCCATATGGGCCGCCACTAAAAAAAGAAGCCCAAAGGCGATCCAGTGATCCACTGAAGAAAAGCTTGCCACAATTTTGGCGCCCAAGAGAGCGCCTACAAAGGTCATAAAAGCTTCAGCGCCGCCGGAGGAGGCGGCGAAAGTCAAAGCGTCTTTGCGTTTGTGCGGGCGAAAGCCCATGGCAAGGGCGGCCGAGAAGGAGTCGGCGCTTAATATGAGACCAAACAACAACGCCTCTAGAACAATATTAATGGACAAGCTTTTTAAAGCCCCGCTGCCGTCGGCGTAAAGGAGATATTATAAACAATCAATCCTCCTATCATCAGCGCCAACATCAACCAAAAAATCATGGGCTTGTATTTGCGTTCGGCCAGCTTCGCCTGGCGAATTTGTTCGGAATGCGTTGGGTTTGCGTGTTTAGGTTTGCGGCGTTTTTTATTTTTGGGCATAAGACGCTCCTTTTTTATACAAGTATAAAAAATTTAGAATATGATGTGAACATATAAACCTTTTATGCAAATTGTAACGGCGCGCCTCAAACCTGTCCTTTTAGCCAGTTCAATCCGCCTTTTACGGCCGCGACTTGAGCGTCAATACAATTCTGCTCGCTCGCTTTGGGGCTGTCGGGATACACCTCGGTGGTGGTTGTGTAGGGGGCGCCTGAAAATCCGGCGCAAAGATTAAGGTTTTTTAAATCGTAATTAATAACGCCTTCTTGAGCCGCGGGCTCTCCTATCAGTTTGCCGTCCGCATCGCTTGGGGCGATGTGGGTGGTTTGTTTTACCGAATCAATAATGGCCTTTTGAAATTGTCCTTGGGGGTTGGCGGCGTCCCCCACCAAGTAAAATCCGTCGGGGATATCCCACACCGCTTGCTCAACTCCGTCTCTTTGCTCCAAAGCCGGCCTAAAAACGGTGTTGTCCGTGTCGGTGGTCTCGTGCAGATCAAAATGAGCGAAAATCTCTAAATCCAGCGAGGATATCGCCTGTAAAAATTGGGAGCATTCTTGCGAGGGACTATTGTCATAAAAGGAGCGATTGGGATCTATGGCTTTTGGATTCCATCGGTTGACGGTTTCATAACCCCAAGGGCTGATACAAGGGACGCATATAAAATTGAACGCCTTTTCATAATTTTTGCCCTCGTTTTTCATAAAACTCAAGGCGCCTTGAACGCCGCTTGTTTCATAGCCATGCACGCCCCCGGTAACGAGAATGTTCTTTTTGGAAGCATCGAAGTTTTTAGATTTTACAAGAAAGAGCGGGTAGCGCTCGGGATCATGCGACAACAGGCCATATTGGACAACTTCAAAGTCTTTTTTAAGGGTTTCAACTTTACTGACTACTTCTTCCCGGTAGGAGCGCTTAATTGTTTGCTCTTTAAGCCAGTTTTCTTTTTCTTTTGGCCCCCAAGGTTTTAGTTCGGAAATTTTATCCAAGATTCCCCCCCAAGGTTGAGAAAGGGTTCAATTTCTCTATTTGGAATTTCGGCAAGCAAGTATTTGGAGACCTTGCTAAGTTCAAGATCTTGCATGAGGCCGTTTGTTTGGGCGATTTGTTCTTGCAGTCTTTGAAAGCGCTTGCCTTTGAGTTTTGGCGTCGCAATCATTCTTTTATTCATGGGGTTCATCCAGCGCCCGCTTGGTTTTCTAAAGCCAAAATGCAAATGAGGCCCTGTCACTCGGCCGGTGGCGCCCACAGATCCGATAACTTGATATGATCTTACCCAATCTCCCTTGTTGACCCGCCGGTTTTTAAGATGAAGATAATAAGAGGTTGATCCGTCGCGATGCTTGATGGCGATTTTATTTCCCGCGTACTTGTTGTAAGTCGATTGAACAACCTTTCCGCCGGCAACCGCCCGCACAGGCTCTCCTCGCCAACCTCTAAGATCCACTCCCCGGTGCATCGCCCTGCGACCCGTGACCGGGTGGCGTCTATAACCGTAATTAGAGCGGATATGCAGCCTGGACAAGGGATAGCGCAGGCCTGATCGAATCAAGGCCTGTCCGTCGGCCGTGTAATGGGCGTTATAAGTTGAGCCCTTTTCTTCGTCTTCGTAAAAATAAGCTTTATGGGATCCGGCCCTTTTTCCCCGGTAAGAAGTGTATAAAGTTTTCGTTTGGATGACGGATCCGTCAAAGATTCTTTCATTTAGAAGTATTTTGTAGCGGTCTCCCATTCGCGCGTTCATTCTAAAGTTAACTTTGCACAACAGCACATTCACAACTTCCGCCACGACAGCTCTTGGCAGTCCCTTGGATATCAAGTCGTCTTGCAAGGTGGAATCCGCGCGAAGCTCGCCCTCAAGAATGCGGGCGCGCCAGGACGTCGGCTCTTCTATAAATAAATAATCCCAAGTTTTAGTTTCCTGATTAAGCTTTAAAGAATGTTTTTCAGCGGGATTTTGAGAAAACGAGAACGCCACAAGTTTTTCATCTTGATTGAAAACGGCTTCTAATTTGTCGCCAACTTTCAGCTTGGAAAATTCGACTTCGTCTCTCAAAGCGTTGATTAATTTCAAGGCAAGGGCGTTGTCAATAGAGACGTCTTTCAAGGCCTGAAAAAGGCCTTGTCCCCTTTTAACCTCCCCCCGCTTGGAGCTTAAAACTTCCTTATGCGCCACACTTCGCAAAGGTCCGATTTTAGCGACATTTTGTGGTTTTTGCCCGCTTTCACAGGATGCAAAGGCGAACGCCAAAGAGAATGACAGTAATAGTTTCAGCATATTAGCTAAGAGCATAGCAAACTTTTCGGAAATTTAGCAATAAAACTTAACGGCCTTAAAACACTAGACCCTTTCCCTCTCTACCATTCGGTTAATTTCATTGATCAAATGGGGTCCGTTAAAGATCATGCCGGTGATTAACTGAACCATATTTGCCCCCAAGGCCAGCTTCTCTAGCGCGTCTTCGGGCTCCAAAATTCCCCCGCAGCCAAAGATGGTCATGTTTGGAAAAGCTTCTCTGGTTTTTTTGATCAACTCGTTTGAGCGGGCCTTGCAGGGTTTGCCGCTCAATCCCCCGCGATATCCGCCAGGAGGAATTTCTCCTGAAAAATCCACCTCGTCATAATTTTTATTTAAATTGCCAATAACAACGCCATTGACCTCGTTTTCATCCAGGATGTCGAGAAGCTCTTTGAATTCATCCCAGGATCGATTTATGGGCATCTTGAAATAAAGCGGTTTTTGGGAAGGAATGGTTTTCAAGGCCTTTAAAAGTTTTTCCAGTAAAAGAGGCCAGGCGAAATCCTCTCCTCCGAAAGCGTTGGGGCAAGAAATATTAATGGTGTAAAAGTCGCCAACATCTTCTTCATTTAGTCTTTTATAGCTGTATAAATAATCTTCTATTCCCTTATCCACATCGGCGCAATCAACATCGTTTGTTCTGGCAATGCTAATTCCCAACACAAACTTCTCAGGCAAAGACATCTTTTTGATTCTTTTAATAATAGTGTCCACGCCGTCATTGCGAAGGCCTTTGTACACTTGAATGCTTTTGGATTTAATCAACCGTCTCAAATTTGGCGGCGGATTTCCTTCGCATTTCTTGGCGCTTACCGAGCCGACTTCCT
>JBBDND010000251.1:0-2204 GCA_040877865.1 Bacteriovoracaceae bacterium
GATAAACATGAGCAACGACCCAAAAGTCGCTTTAAAGATGTTGGATCAAACCCTTAAAAACTTTCAAAGCGATTATGTGGATATTTATATGGTTCACTGGCCGGATTCGAGAGTGGACATCCGTTCAACCTTGGAGACTTTGTACACGGCCAAGATAAAAGGAAAAATTTGCCATTTAGGTCTTTGCAACACCAACTTGGAGGATCTCAAAAAGGCCAAGGAGGTTTGTCCGGTAGAGGCCGTGCAGATGGAGGTTAACCTTTTTCGCCAAAATAATTTCCAAGAGCTTGAGCCCGAGCTGGAAAAAGACGTCTTGACCATGGGGTGGGGAACATATGACAAAGGAGTTTTGGCCGGAACCGTTTCAGTTGAGAGAAGTTTTGAGTCAAGCGACTGCAGAAGTTGGGCCCCTTGGTGGAAAAAAAGCGATTGGAAAGAGCGCGTGAGAAAAAAAAACAAGCTTGCCAAGAAGTTTAATCTGTCCGCTTCCGATCTGGCGGCTTTGGCGCTCGCGTACTCTCAAAGAACAGCCGACACAAGCCTTTGCGGCATGAAAAACGACAGACACTTGCGGGAGAATATAAAGCGTTTGCAAGATAAGGCCGACTTTAGCGACTCTTCAAAATGGGAGGAAATTTTAGGTGAATTCTCCCTTCTTTAGCGTTATTACTCCGGCTTATAACCGCGCTTACACACTGGAGCGCGCCATAGAGAGCGTACAAATCCAAAAGTTCAAAGACTGGGAACTTATTGTCATTGATGACGGCTCCACCGACGACACCGCAAAAGTCTTGGAAGCTCACGCGGGGCCGGCAAAAATAAAAATCGTGAAAACCGACAATCACGGAGTTTCAATGGCCAGAAACATCGGCGCCCGGAAGGCCCAAGGAGAATGGCTCGCCTTTTTAGACTCCGACGACGAATGGTTGCCTCAAAAGCTTCAAAGGCAATTTGATTTTATTCAAAATTTTCCCGATATAAAGCTTGTTCACACCGAAGAAATCTGGATAAGGAACGGCGTCAGGGTTAATCCGAAAAAAAAGTACAAAAAGGGAGGCGGGGATCAATTTTTGCCGTCTTTAAAGCTTTGCGCCATTTCGCCTTCCGCAACGGCCATCAGAAAAGATGTTTTTTCCGTTTTGGGAGGCTTTAGAGAGGATTTTCCCGTTTGCGAAGATTACGACCTTTGGTTGAAGTTCACCTCTTTGTATCCCACGGGCTTCATAGAAGACGCTTTGCTTAAAAAATTTGGAGGACACTGCGATCAACTCTCCGGCAAGTACAAGGCCATGGATTACTGGCGTTGTTTAAGCCTTGCCTGGATTTTGAAAAACAGGGAACTTTCCCAAGAAAAGCGCAAAGCCGCTTTGGATGTTTTAAGCGAAAAATTGAGCATCCTCGCTCATGGCTATAAGAAACGCGAGAACTTTGAAGGATTAAAAAAGATCGAAGAGATTAAGGAATCCGCCTTTTAAGTTCGAAATTTCAATTACATTTCATGGGCCATTTTTCTTTTTTTAGGCCGATAATAGTGGCGAGGGTTGTAGCCGTTAAAGTCCGCGATCTTTGTCATGTAAATGCAAGCGTAGCGCTCTATTTGCGAGGCAAAGGACGACGGCTCCGCTCCGGCCCGCATGACTTCCCCCCAATAGGGATTGAAATGCTTTTCATACAACTTGATTTGTTTGCCAATTTGCTTGTCCAATTTTTCTATATCATCGAATTTGGACATGACCTCATCCTTGGAAACGTCTTCTCCGAACTCGTGCTCTTTGGCGTAGAGTTCGTCGATTTCATGCTCAAGTTTAACTTTCAAGGCCATCATACGGTCAATTTCAACGCTGTGTTCTTTGGTGTTTTTATAGGCCGCGACTTCTTTGTCAAGCTCTTCAATGACCAGCGCGGTTCTCCAATCGCAAGTTTTTTTTAATCGCAATATGTCCCCGTATATATGGTCTCCAAGATACAGGATTTCGTCGCCTTTCAACTTTTGGTCCGCTTGCAGTTTTATGGCGTATCCTCCTTGAAAAATTCCGGACTCGACTCTCTTGTCCCAGTTTTCCATCATGCCGGATTCCGCGTCCACTTTTAAAAAAGGCAACTTTTCCGTGAAAAATCTCGGTTTGGCGGCCAAGGTGACAGTCAGCTCAAACAGCTCGCTCCAATGCTTGTGCTCCTTTAGAAACGGAGTAATGGTGTGGTCT
>JBBDND010000252.1:0-2195 GCA_040877865.1 Bacteriovoracaceae bacterium
GCATAACCGCCGTCAACGAAGGACTGGTCCGCTACAAGGGCACTTTGCTTTTTACCTCTCACGATCACGAATTCATTCAAACGGTGGCAAATAGAATTGTGGACTTGAATGTCAAGGTGGTGGAAGACAAGTACACCACCTATGACGAATATCTCGGGTTGGAAGTCTAATTATTTAGAGTTGGCCACGCTGACTTTCAAAGTTCTGCCATCCAATATTTTGCCGTTTAAAGACTTGATGGCGCTGCCCGCGTCTTCTTTGTTTGGCATCTGAACAAAACCAAAACCTTTTTTAAGCTGGGTCTTTTCGTCTCTCATCAACTTGACTCTTTTAACCTTGCCGTATTTTTTAAAAAGGTTTCGAATCTCTATTTCGTCTTTTTTATAATTAAGATTTCCTATATAGACTGTGGCGCCCTCATAATCTTTTTCTAAAAAGGTGAATTTTGTTTCAGTGATTGGTTTGATCTTCTTGGGTTTACTCATAAGGTCCTCTCATAATGCCGGCGCGTAACGCTTGTTTAAAAAGGCCACTCTAGCGCGCCGCAAAGCAAAGGGCGACTATTATCTGGGACAAAGGTGGAATCTTCACGAAGTTTTATTGACTTTTTCGGCGCGTCATTTTGGTGCTGATTTTGCATCTCTTAAGAGGTGAGAAAGGTAATCGCTAAAGCTAACAAAAGAGAACGGCCATGGAACAAAAGCGGGAACAAAAGAGCGATTAAGGCCAATTGGCGAACGCTTCGTCAAAATCAAGGAGGTTTGTTATGGCAAAGTCAGACAGAGGATTTGCCTCAATGAACAAAGAAAAACTTAAAGGAATAAGCAGAAAAGGCGGCAAGGCCAGTCACGGCCGAGGGCTTAAAGGCTTTTGGAGCCGCTTGAAAAGCAAGTTTCAAAGTTAAGCGCAAAAGGGGCTCAACCTTGCGGTTGAGACCCTGGCGTTTTTATTGAATATTTAGAGCTTCGTAAATGTCGCTGTGATTTTCTTTGAGGTAACTGACAATCGCGCTCATAAGCACCGCTTTATTTTGGGTGTTCTTATAACTTTCGTCTTCGTTAACTTTTAGCTCGTTTTGCGCTCTTTCTTTTGCCTGATACTTAATTGGCGCAAGCTTTATGGGATCCAATTTGGGATCGGCAAGCGTAATGGGATCTAGTTTTATAGGATCCAATCTTAAAGGAGAAATTCTGGAGGCCGGATCAATTTTTCTTTTAGCTCCGCCGCCCCAATGCAAACCTACCACCTTGCCTGTCAAGCGATCAAAGATGGGGGAGCCGGAGCTGCCGGGGTTTGTGTCGCACTGATGCCCAAAATTGTCATAGCGCGAACCCACTCGCAAAATATAAGATTGAGAAACTCGGCACTCGTCAGTGTTGTCATAAACTTTTTGTCCTGGATGCGGACTCCATCCGGGATAGCCGATAGTTAAAAGCTCTTGGCGGATGCTCAATTGCATATCGGAAAGAACGTTCACTCTAACGCTGGCGCTTTTAACTTTTTCCACCTTCATGACAAGAAAGTCCAGACCTCTATTGCCGGCGAGCAATTTCTTGATTTTTATCTTTTGTCGGGCGAAAGTTTGAGATTTATTATTGGTTTTTATATGCAGCTTTAGCTCGCTAAAGAGTTCTGGAGTTCTGTTAATTTCCCGCAAGTCGTTTGTTTTTCGAGGAGGCGCGTCTTGAGCAGGATCTTGGGCCAGTCCCGAGAGATCGTTGCCGGGAATGAGCGGAGGGAATAGAAGATTTGCCATAGACGGCTGGTCATCCGCGTTTTCATGCGCGCAACTTAAACAATGATAATTGGTCATGACCAAATCTTCAGCGATAAAAAATCCTGTGCAACAACCTTTTCCGTCGCTGTCCAAAACTTGGCAGACTCCATTGGAGAGCTCGTTAACTTGCTGGTCTTGAGTTGATTCCACTTTTTTTAGGCCTTGCTCGCCGTAAATGCTTTTAGGTTCGCCAAAAGCTTGGGTGGACAATAGTAAACTTAAAGTGATAATGAGTGTGTTTTTCTTCATTTGACTTAAATAGCGCGCGGCCTGGTTCGCCGAAATAAGCTGTGAAGAATTTATATTTCTTAATGGTTTAGTTAAATCAATTACTTAGATAGATGTAAGAAAAGGTTAAACAAATGGACGCCATTTTCACCAACGACGCCACAGTTTTAGGGATTTTATTTTTGGTTTT
>JBBDND010000253.1:0-2184 GCA_040877865.1 Bacteriovoracaceae bacterium
TAACGGACTTATTAGCCCGCTATATATTTGGCTTGCTCATAAAAATCTTCCACCCTTCGCAAATCTCCCATCCATAAAAAACATAGCAAAAAAAAAGCACGCCAAAAAGGCGGGCCTTAATACAAAGCATATAAACTTGGCAATTATCTTTTGGAGAATTGGAAAGATTTTCTCGCTCCGGCAAGGCCGTACTTCTTTCTTTCAACTTTTCTGGCGTCTCTGGTGAGAAAGCCGGCTTTCTTCAAAGGAGATCTGTTCGAATCGTTAAGCGCGGCCAAGATTCTGGCAATGCCCAATCTGATCGCTCCGGCCTGTCCTGTGATTCCTCCGCCTTGAACATTGATATTCACGTCATATTTTTCGCCAAGCTCCAAAAGATTAAATGGTTGCTGAACGACATAACGGGAAGTGGCTTTTGGAAAATAATCCTCAAGCTTTCTTTTGTTAACAATAATTTTGCCGCTGCCTTCGGCGACATATACTCTCGCTATGGACGACTTTCTTCTTCCGACCGCGCGACCCAAATAAGTTTTTCCTTTAGCCATAATTTATTCCTTATTAACCTTTAATTTCGTATTTTTCTGGTTTTTGAGCTTCATGGTTGTGCTGGTCTCCGGCAAACACTTTCAACTTTGTGAGTTGTTTTCTGCCAAGAGATGTTTTTGGAAGCATTCCTTTAACAGCTTCGGTCACGACTCTGTCGGGAGTTTTATCCATCATTTCTCTGGCTGTTTTGCTTTTGATTCCGCCAATAAAACCTGTGTGCCTATAATAATTTTTCTTGTTTAATTTGTCGCCGGTGAATCTAATCTTATCCGCGTTGGTGACAACTACAAAATCGCCGCTTTCTTGGTTGGGAGTAAAGGTTGGCCTGTGCTTGCCTCGCAACAGAGTGGCGACTTCAGAAGCCAATCTTCCGACAACCATGTCAGTCGCGTCCACTACCCACCATTTTTTATCGGCGTCATCCTTTCCTAATACAAATGACTTTTGCGTATACATACATCTTTCCTTTTAATTAGCTGAAATTTTTCGCTTTTATAGCGGCCTATGGCTTTATATGTCAAGATGAGCGGTCTTTTTAATTGTCTTCTTCTTAACGGGGATTAGAAAAAGCCAATTGACACATGGAGCCTTCCAGGGCTCTCAACTTTACCATCGTCGTCTCTCTTTCTCAAGAGCTTTATCCCATAATCAAAGTCAAGCGATCCCACTGGTGTAAGGTATTTAAAAGTGAGACCAACTGAAGAACGCAACTGTTCGGGATCATAGGAGTTCACAAAAACACGCCCGGCGTCATAAAAAACGCCAAACATGGTAGAGTCGCTCATGAAGATCCTAGGTTCAACTTTTAACACCGCCATATAGGCCTTGTCATTCACTTCAACCGAACTTATGTCTCTGCCGCCGGGAACGCGGTTTATTTCAGCGTCCTCGAACCCGCGAACGGCGTCGGCTCCGTTCAATCTAAACACCTTTATATTGGGAATGTATCCATCTTTTTTTGCGAGATTTTCTTGAGTTCCCACGGCCAAAGACATGGCCACCGTCCCCCCTTCAAAGGGAAAATACAGTCTGTTTCTGGCAATAAATTTATAGTAGTTAATGACTAGTTCTTGGTTGTTTTGAGAAAGCAAAGAAGGGTTGGCCACTTCCATGGATAGATTAAACCACGCGCCCGAGGTGGGATTGATTCGATTGTTTCTAAAATCAAAGGTCGCTCCTGGAGTGACGGAACCGATTTGGAAAGTTCCTTCTTCCCGCTCCAAGGTGGCGTCAAACTGCTCAATATTTTCAAACTGCTGCCTAAAGGAGGCGGAAAACCAAGGAAGAAATTCCTTGTTTAAACTGTAGCTTATCCTCTGAATATCCGCGTCAAAAGAAAAGAAACGCCTTCTCGAAGTGGAGACTGACGAGCTGAAGTCGACATCCGAATAAAAGATATGGTTTTCAGCGTAATTTAGCGCAAGATCGTACTCCACCAGCGAGTTTGATTCCACTCTTCTTCTTTCGTCCAAAGAGTTTAAATTAAATCGCTGATTCACTTGGCCTTTAAAAGAAACTCTTTTATTCATCCCGTCCAAATTATTATAAGCGATATCCGTTGAAAGCTTTAGGCCAATGTCCGTTCTTATGCCCGGAGCGAGCTCGATGACGCCGAAGTCTTTTTCTCTCACGCTCACA
>JBBDND010000254.1:0-2182 GCA_040877865.1 Bacteriovoracaceae bacterium
CGAGTGGACTGAAGAATTTATATAAATTTTGACTGAAGCTTATTTGGCCCAATCGGAAAAAGACAACAGGTTCTTTGATGTTTATGGTCAGATATATGACGAAGAATTTTTGGTGATTATCTCTTATATACATCACTCCGATCAAATGGCCGCGCCAATTTCGATTTTTATTTCCCACGACACCACAAGCGGAAGCAAAGAGACGGCTAGCGCTCTAAAGGCGCTAATGGATTTAAGCGGGCACATCCTTGACGACATTTTTTCTCAAAAAGACTGGAACAAGTTCGTTCCTCATTGGACGGAGAACAAATTTCGAGACCACACATTTCATTATAAAATCACAAGAGAAAACGTGTCTTTAAGCCTTCAAGCCGAAGAGTTGCTAAAGAAAGACGGAGAAATTTAAAGCGAAAACTTTCAAGCTTTCTAGAAAGCTAGGACTCATCATCATAACGAGAAGCGCCAATCGTTCTCGTCTCAATGGTTATATCCGTGTCGTCATCATCGGAATCGGTGTCAAAGTCCTCTTCCTCAAAATCAAATTCGCTAGTGATGTTTAACTCGTTTAAGGCTTTAAAAAAATCTTTATCGTCATGCAAATCAGTCAAAATGGATTCAATCAGCTTGGGGGGATATTTAGAAATCAATTCTTCTATATACTCCTGAAGCCGGCCTTCTTTCAAGATATCTCTTTTGCGCTTAATATCGTACCAGTTGGAAATATAGTGCAGTCTGCAATACTGTTGCGTGGTTCTTAAGTTTTCGCACCCCTTCTCCAGACACTCGTCGGAGCGATGGTCGACGAAAAAATCTAGGCTGGCGATGGCCCCCGCCACATCTTCCCAGTCAAAATGCTCGGACAAAGCCGCAATTTCGTCTTGAACTTTTGTGGACGCTTCTTCAATTTGACCAGGCCGCTTCATAGACGCCTCTTCTACAATTTTAGCGGTTTCTTTTGCCGCTTTCTTTTTAGAAGCCTTTTTGGCTTGCGCCTTTTCACTAGTAGCTTTGCCCGCCGTTTTTGTCGATTTCTTGGCCTGTACTTTCGCTTGCTTTGCCGCTTTTTTAGCGGTTTTAACTTTAGGAGCTTTTTTAGCGACTTTTTTCGCGGTTTTCTTTGCAGTCTTTTTTGCCGTCTTCTTTTTGGAAGCCTTCTTAGCGACTTTTTTCGCGGCTTTTTTCTCCGTTTTCTTTTTAGCGGTTTTTTTCGCCGTCTTCTTCGCCGCTTTTTTCTTCGTCACTTTTTTCGCCTTTTTAGCGGTCTTTTTTGTTGGTTTTTTAGCGGCTTTTTTCGCCGTCTTCTTTTTGGAAGCTTTTTTAACCGTTTTTTTCGCTGTTTTCTTTTTGGAAGCCTTTTTAGCCGTCTTCTTCGCCGCTTTTTTCTTAGCGGTTTTTTTCGCTGTTTTCTTAGCTGTTTTTTTCTTGGCCTGCGTTTTTTTCGCAGTTTTCTTTTTGGCAACCTTCTTGGCGGCTTTTTTAGCGGCTTTGGCGACCTTTTTGGCCGCTTTCTTAACAGTGGAAGCTTTTTTCTTGGCGGTTTTTTTTACTGTCGCCTTTTTAGCGGTTTTCTTCTGGGCTTTTTTTGTCGCTTTTTTCTTGGCCTTTGCCATGAGCGTGTACTCCTAAATAAAATTGTAATAAGACACGTAAAACTAACATTGCGGGCTTTAATTGCCAACAAGTTCCATTGGGTTTGTTAAATTTTTTTTATTGAACCTCTTTAAATTCCTGACTGGCGATAACCACTCTTTGAATTTCGGAAGTTCCTTCATAAATCTCGGTAATTTTGGCGTCTCTAAAAAATCGCTCCACCGGATATTCTTTGGTGTAGCCATTGCCCCCCAGCACCTGAATGGCGTTGGTGGTCACCCACATGGCCGATTCCGCGGCAACGAGCTTCGCGTGAGCGCTTTGCTTGGTAAACGGCAGGCCTTTGTCCTTCAAAGCGCTGGCGTGATAAACCAACAGTCTTGAAGCCGCGATGCGCGCGCTCATGTCGGCGATTTTAAATTGAATGGCCTGTAAACTGGAAATAGGTTTTCCAAACTGAATCCTCTGAGTGGCGTAGTTGCGGCTGTAGCGAAAAGCCCCTTCGGCAATTCCCAAAGCTTGAGCGGCAATGCCAATGCGCCCTCCGTCCAGAGTGGCCATGGCGATTTTAAAGCCCCTTTGTTCGTCTCCC
>JBBDND010000255.1:0-2173 GCA_040877865.1 Bacteriovoracaceae bacterium
GATAATTGGTGAATTATGGAAACAAAATTGCGATTTGTAACCGCGGCCAGCTTGTTCGACGGCCACGATGTTTCAATCAATATTATGCGAAGGCTTCTTCAGGCAAAAGGAGTGGAAGTCATTCACTTGGGCCACAATCGCTCAGCTCAAGAAGTGGTTGACGCGGCGATTAGCGAAGACGCCAACTCGATTGCCATTAGTTCCTATCAAGGCGGGCATAACGAATATTTTCGCTATATTAAAGACCTTTTAAAAGAGCTCGGAGCCGACAACGTTAAAATTTTTGGCGGCGGCGGCGGCGTTATCACTCCTCCGGAAATAAAAGCTTTAGAGGAGTATGGCGTCAATAAGATTTACCATCCTCAAGACGGAATGAAGCTAGGCCTTGAGGGAATTATTGACGACATGATTAAAAAATCGACTTACTCGACCCTGGAGGGCTTTGACGTTGCGGCGTTAGAGAAAAAAAAGCTCTTGTCGCCGCGTGAAGTTTCCAAAGTCATTACCCATATTGAAGATCAAGGCGAGTTGCCTTTTAAAGTTGAAGAAAAACAAATCCCCGTTTTTGGCATCACTGGAACCGGCGGGGCTGGGAAATCCTCCTTGATAGACGAATTGCTTTTAAGATTTCACAGGCATTACCCTGAAAGCAAAATTGCTTTAATTTCTGTGGATCCGACCAAAAGAAAAACTCAAGGCGCCTTGCTGGGGGACAGAATTAGGCTTGGCAGCGCCTCTTTTGAAAATGTCTTCGTTCGATCCTTGGCCACCAGGAATTCAAAAACGGAACTGTCGCCTCAGATCAAGAAGGTGGTCAGTTTTATGAGATCGCTTGATTATGATTTGATCATCGTTGAAACTTCCGGCATTGGGCAGGCCAGCGATGAAATTACTCAAGTCGCCGACAAATGCGCCTATATAATGACTCCGGAGTATGGGGCGGCTTCGCAATTGGAAAAAATTGAAATGCTTGAAGTCGCGGATTTTGTGGCTATAAACAAGTATGAAAAACCACGCAGCGAAGACGCGTTAAGAGACGTGAGAAAGCAATACCGAAGAAACCATCAGTTGTTTGCCAATCATCCCGGAAGCCCTGCAGACGAAGAACTTCCTATTTATGGAACGATGGCCTCCAAATTTAACGATGTTGGAGTAAACGCTTTTTTTTGCGATTTGATAAAAACTTTTGATTTTAATTGGAAAGCTGAATTAGACATTTTGCCCAAAGAAAAGTTTCCTCAAACCAAGCGCTCTATAATTCCGGCCAAGCAAGTTCAGTACTTAAGAAGCATAGCTGAAACGGTAAGGACATATAACGAGCGAACCGAAAAACTGCTGTATTTGTTTTCTCAAATAGACGCGGTGGAGACCTCTTTAAAGCTTGTAAAAACCGAAGCGGCTCAAAAAGAACTGGCGAAAATTTTGGACGAGCTTAAAAAGGCGCCGGATCAATCGGATTGGAAAGCTTTGGAGACGTATGACGCCACTGTGGCGCAATACGAGGAAGGGCTTTTTAAATACAAAGCCCGCGACAAAGAAATCAAGGTGGACACAAAGTACGAGTCGTTGTCCCATCAAAAAATATCCAGGGTCGGGTTTCCCAAGTTTGTGGGCATGGGAGAAAAGTTCAAATTTGTCCGGACGCAAAACCTCCCCGGCTTTTTTCCTTACGCTGGCGGAATTTTTCCTTTTAAAAGAAAGGACGAAGATCCAAAGAGGATGTTTGCGGGAGAAGGCGGACCAAAAAGAACAAACAAAAGATTCCATTATCTTTCAAAAGACGACCCCTCAAAGCGTTTGTCCACGGCTTTTGATTCCGTCACTTTGTACGGGGAAGATCCCGACCACAGGCCGGACATATACGGAAAGGTGGGAGAGTCGGGGGTTTCGATCGCGACTCTTCAGGATATGAAAGATCTGTTTGACGGCTTTGATTTGTGCGCTCCAGGAACTTCTGTTTCCATGACTATCAATGGGCCCGCGCCTATTATATTGGCCATGTTTATGAACACGGCCATCAACCAAAAACTTGATGAAAAGGAAAGGCTTGACCCCAAAAAACGAATTGAAATCATGCGCCAAGTGAGAGGTACTGTGCAGGCGGACATCCTCAAAGAAGACCAGGCTCAAAATACATGCATCTTTTCACTGGATTTTGCTTTAAAACTAATGG
>JBBDND010000256.1:0-2162 GCA_040877865.1 Bacteriovoracaceae bacterium
GTCCCGCTCCACTAACCACCGGAATAGTGATATTGTCGTCAATATTAAAAGCGCTGAACAACTCCGAAATCGCTCCCACCACCGCCCCAAACAACGCAAAGGCAAAAAGAGAAAGTCCGGCAACGGGATAGTCGGCGGTATAAATAACGATGGTAAAATAACAAACAACAAAACCTGCGAAAGTTCCCTGCAATGATTTATTGGGAAGAATTTGATCCTTGCCATAACTCACTCCAATGAAGGAGGCGGCGGGATCGGCAAAAACCAGAAAGAAAATAGAAAGCAAGGCAATGTCGGTGGAGTAAAAGTATATGCTCAAGGCTATTCCCATGGCGTAAAACGGCAAACCTGAAAAACTTTCCAATTCGGATTTTCGCAGTATAGGCCCTAAGACTTTTACCGCAATTTGATTAAAGGATTTGTTTTTTAAGCGAAGAAAATCAAGAGTAAAACCGGTTATGCCTATGGCAAAAGCCACCCATCCCCAAAATTTCAAAGGTTGAGAAGCGAGGTAATAAGAAATAATAGCCGCGGAGCCACAAAATATATGCCATAGTTTGCGTAAAATATGCATGTCTGAGCGGCGAGCTAAACTATTTGAATTCATAGAGATTGATTTCCTTTTGCTGCGCAATAATATGCTATTTTCTGCTTATAAACAATTTCTCTTGGAAAATTTACATTTTAGGCCCTTATTTGTTTAAGGCCGTGGACTACGCTTCTTTGTTTGCGCTTTAAAAAAATCCCTCTATAATCTGGTAAGACGCTAAATACTTAAAAATTTGGACAAGCATACTTAATTTTTACCAAAAATCAATAGTTTCCATATGAGCATAACTGAAGATATAAATAATAATGAACTTCTTTCGCGCCATCGAAATTGCAAAATTTGGGCGATAGGAGGCGGCAAAGGCGGAGTGGGCAAAAGTCTTGTGACGGCCAACACCTCTATTTGCTTGGCTTTAATGGGCTATAAAGTGGTGGCGGTGGATCTGGATCTTGGGGGCGCCAATATGCACACCTGCCTGGGCATTCCCATTCCGGAAAGAACCCTTTCCGATTATATTTCCAAAAAAGTCACCAATATAAACGACCTTCTGGTTTCGACGCCCATCAAAAATTTGCAAATTATCAGCGGAGCGCAAGACGAGTTGGGCATCGCCAACTTAAAACAAATGCACAAAAATAAAATTCTTTCAAAATTGAGCGATCTCGACGCCGATTATGTGCTTTTGGATCTTGGAGCGGGAACAAGTTTTAACACTCTTGATTTT
Source organism: Bacteriovoracaceae bacterium (assembly GCA_040877865.1). Classification (GTDB taxonomy): domain Bacteria; phylum Bdellovibrionota; class Bacteriovoracia; order Bacteriovoracales; family Bacteriovoracaceae; genus UBA845. Next base: position 1,275 of record JBBDND010000256.1, read on the forward strand.
TTTATTTCCGCCGACCAAGGAGCCCTGGTCATTTTGCCCGAACCCACATCGATCGAAAACACATACCGTTTTATAAAATCTGTTTACCATCGCCGCTTAAAAATGATTGAGGAGCTGCTGGGCATTCAGCCGTTAATCAACCAGGCAATGAACGCCAAACTTTCCGCTCCTCAAAGCACCCCCGTTGAGTTCATAAAAAAGGTTATTGAGCTTAACCCTGAGATGGGTCAAAGATTGCAAAGAGAAATTTCCAAGTTTCGCCCAAAAATCATCATGAACCAAGTCAGAAGCCAAAATGACATAGACATCGGCTTCTCCATTCAAAGTATCTAATGCTTTATGTTTGCCAGTGACTCGCCCCTCCCTGGCGAATCACATCAGTCGGGAGGAGTTCGATTAACGCAGGATCAAGTTTCCTTTGCGTCCTTTATCGGCATCAGCACCCTGGTAGGTCATCAGCACTGAAATGGCGCCGCCCATGGCGTTTTTCATGCGGTGGTCCACGATGGCGTTGTTGCTATCGCGGCCCTCGGGGGGAATGATGTCCAAGACCATGCCGTGGGCCGGCGCTAGCTCCACTGTCTGCAATCCGTGGCTGATGTTTTTTGGGTTGCCGTTATCCCAGACTTTGTCCCAAATGCCGGCTATGGGATGCAATGCCGCTGCTTCGTTGATCATCGCATTCACATAGAAAATGCGTACGCGTTCGCCGGGCTCGGCTTCCAAAGTCAAACTGGCGTTGGCATCGTGCACTGGGTCGTAGTGGAAGACCTTGCCGTTGATTAGCGCCGCTTCCCAGCCCTTGCCCATGGTGATGTCTTCGGCTCCGGTGCCTTCGGCAAACAGGTCTCCCTGAACCAGCACGTATTCCCGGTCCGGTTTCGGATA
>JBBDND010000257.1:0-2150 GCA_040877865.1 Bacteriovoracaceae bacterium
CGAAGTTCGAATTTATCAACAAAGAATCTATGTGGGAGACGTCATAAAAATTGGCCAGACCAAAATTCAAGTGGACGAGGCCGCAAACGACTCCTCCACCCTTAAAGCCCTGGCTCCCGCTTCGTCCAGAAGAGACGGCAATATCACCTTGCAATTAGAAACCGCCGCTGAAAGGGCCAAAAGATCTCGCAGCGGCCCGAAACAAAAAGAGTTTGTCAAAAACTCCAAGCTTTACGCTGGAGCTTCGAAAGAGAAAAACGAGCCTCAAAAAGGCGGAATTGGCCTGATAATGCGGGATTACCTGGCGCTCTTAGTCGACCTCTCGCTTGCTTTTATTGTTTTTTTGATTCCATTTTTTATTTTAAAAAGCGTCGATCCCGAGCTTTACGCCCGCAACTTTGAAAAAGGAATAAGCTTTGGAGCTTTAGTCACGGGAATGGTTTTATTCTATACTGTGGGCGCCTTGGCGGCTGGCTATCTTTTTTTTAAATGGAACAGAAGCCGTAAAAGCGGCAGCATTGGCGAGAAGATACTAGGACTGGATTAGCCTTTCCAAATAGTTTCTCGTTCTCCTTCCTCTTTATTCACACGCCTTGCCAATACAAACAAAAAATCTGACAGCCTGTTTAAAAGCTTAACCGAGTTTTCAGGCTCCTCTCCGGGATATTTAATCGTGAAAGCCGTTAGTTTTCTCTCCACTCGTCTGCAGACAGCCCTCGCCAAATGGACTTTAGCGGCCAGGCAAGAGCCGTTGGGCAAAATAAAGTTTTTTAAAGGAGAAAGTTCGCTTTCATATTCGTCTATTTTTCTTTCAAGCCGAGCGACATCCTCTTCCTTGAGCTCCGGCAACTTGTATTTTTCTCTTTGCTCTTTCGCGCAAGCCAGATTTGATCCCAAAGTAAAAAGGGCGTTTTGAGTTTTTTCCAAAACGTCCAACTCTTCGGCGTATTTTTTATTATTCTTAAAATCCGAAAACAACACACCCAAGTGGCTATTGAGCTCGTCCACATCTCCGTAAGTTTCAAGTCTTACATCCGCCTTGGAAACTCTTGTCCCTCCCACCAGAGACGTTTCTCCTGTATCGCCGGTTTTGGTGTAAATTTTCATATCACATGTTCCTTCTATACATCCCGCCCACTTCATAAAGAGCGCGCGTGATTTCGCCTAAAGAGCAGTATTTAACCGTTTCCAACAACTGCTCAAATATGTTTTCATCGGCAAGAGCCGTCCGTTTTAGTTTTTCCAACTGCTCGCTGGATATTTTCGAGTTTTGTTCTTTAAAGCGGCGCAATCTGGTTATCTGCTCTTCTTTTTCTTCTTTGCTGGCCCTGGTTAAATCAATTTCTCGGGTAAGCTGTTCGTCAATATTGTCCGCCACATAAGTGTTAACTCCTATAATCGGCAGCTCTCCAGAATCTTTAAGAGACTCGTAGTACAAGGACTCTTCCTGAATTTGGGCCCTTTGATACATGCTTTCCATTGCGCCCAGCACCCCGCCTTTGTCGGAAAGTTTCTCAAATTCTGAAAGGACGGCTTCTTCCACCAGTTCGGCCAACTCGTCCACAATGAAAGATCCTTGCAAAGGATTGTCGGTTTTATTAAGCCCAAACTCTCGATTAATTATCATCTGGATGGCCATAGCTCTTCTTACCGACTCTTGAGTTGGCGTGGTGATGGCTTCGTCATAAGCGTTAGTGTGCAAGGAATTACAATTGTCGCTCAAGGCAAGAAAAGCCTGTAGCGTCGTTCTGATGTCGTTAAAGTCAATTTCTTGGGCGTGCAAAGAACGGCCGGAAGTCTGAATATGGTATTTTAATTTTTGGCTCTTTAAATTGGCCCCATATCTGTTTTTCATGGCGATTGCCCATATTTTTCTCGCCACCCTGCCAATGACGGTGTACTCGGGATCTAGGCCGTTGCTAAAGAAGAAAGAAAGATTTTCCGCAAAGTCGTCGATTTTCATTCCGCGAGAAAGATAATACTCCACATAAGTAAAGCCGTTTGAAAGAGTCAGGGCCAGTTGAGTGATAGGATTAGCCCCCGCCTCGGCAATATGATAGCCGCTGATAGAAACAGCGTAATAATTTTTGATAAGATTGTTGGCAAAATATTCTTGAACGTCGCCCATTAGTTTTAAAGCAAAATCCAGT
>JBBDND010000258.1:0-2143 GCA_040877865.1 Bacteriovoracaceae bacterium
CCTTTGTGGCTTTTAAAAACAGCGTCAAGGCGCAAGAGGAGACGAGAGCTTTTACTCAGAAAAGCGGCGTCATATTGGGTTTGATCTTTTCTTTTATAATTTTTTTTCAAACCATTCCCGTCTTTTTCTTTTTAACGAGTTGTGGATGAAGGAACGCGGATGAAGAATATTTCTTTTAAAGTGTTTAGCGCCATTGGACTTCTACTTGTCCTTGGAGTTTTTGGGGATCCTTTTTACAGGGGCTTGCGCCAGAATTATTTCGAGCCCAAGCTTTCCCGCGGAGCGCAGGGTTCTAAAAAAGCGAAAGCCGCCATTAAAAAATACGGCTGTCACGCCTGTCATGTGATCCCGGGAGTAAGCGGGGCCAACGGCAGAGTGGGACCGAAGCTAGAGGACATAAAAGAACAAATTTACATTGGAGGAGTTCTTGCCAACACTCCGGAGCATATGGCCGAATGGGTGATGAACCCTCAAAGACACTCTCCCAATACGGCGATGCCGAATTTGAACGTGTCTGAAGAAGACGCCAAGGCCATAGTGGACTATTTGTATAATGTGGAGGGGTATGATTAGAAAATGAAATAGTTGGTAAAGAGTTTGCATTATCAAATGAAAATCCAATGTCATTAGGGGAGGTGTTATGGTGACACAAACTAAATCAATATATGGCAGAGCGTTTGGCTACGGAATTCTTGGCGCTTTTATTATGACTGTTCTCATGGCGCTAATGCGATGGGTGGGTATGACCACGTTTAATCTTCCCATGTTTTTAGGAAGCATGTTGACCCAAGAGTTTAACGCCTCAACTTGGGTGGTTGGATTTATATGGCATCTTATAAATGGCGGAATTTTTGGGCTTGTTTATGCAGCTGTCTTTAAAGGCGTAGGCAAGGCGAGCGCCGGAAAAGGGACTTTGCTAGGCTTTGTTCATTGGCTGGTCTTTTCAGCGGCGGCGGCTTTTTCACCTGGGATCCACCCGCTCATTCCCTCGGAAATCGTGGCGCCGGGCTTTTTTGTCATCAATTACGGGGTTTTCACAGCTGTTGGAGGGCTGGCGCTTCACTTAATCTATGGTTATGTGGTGGGCAACGCCCTGGAGGGAATGGTGGCCCGCAACAGAAAAATTGAGAAAGGCTATAGCCGTCGCTACGCTTAAATATTGCCCAAATATTTAATGTTAAATTATGTAGTCCGGCGCTCAAGCGGCGGCGGGCTATTTTGTGGTCATGGTGGTTATTGTGTGGTCTTCGTCAACCGCGGGCGGATTCTCAATATAGAGCTGGCAAACTTCCTTCATTCTGAGGCTTGACTTGTCCTCTGGAATTTTTTCTAAAACCGACTCAAACATCTCTTTTGCCCTTGCAAAATCTTTAACAATAAAGAGCTCATAGGCTTTTTTAAACTGAATCAAAGCTTCCGGCTCAAGACTCATGGGATGATAAGAATAAAGAACTTCGTAAACTCCCACAGGCTCGGTTTTTCCTTTGACTTTTACTTTGTCGATGAGCCTCGCTGTAAACTTTGACTGGTCCATCTTTTCAAACGTGTGTTCTGAGACAAGGATTTGAGCTCCGTAATGTTTACAAAGAGATTCCAACCTTGCTCCCAGATTCATGGCGTCTCCCAAGGCGGTGTAGGCAAAAATTTGGTCGCTTCCCATATTGCCAACGGAGCAGTCTCCCGAGTTGAGCCCCAGGCCAATTTTAAACTCGGGCAGCCCTTTTTGTTTAAACTCTTCATTGATGGCCGGCAAGGCTTCAAGCATCCCCACGGCGCCTTCCAAGGCTTTGTTGACATGGTCGCCAATGTCCAGCGGAGCTCCCCAAAAGGCGACGATGGCGTCGCCGATGTATTTGTCCAAGGTGCCGTTTGTTTCAAAAACAATATCGGTCATTTTTCCCATATAGCGGTTAAGCGCCCAACCCAAGTCAGAGGGACTTAGCTGTTCAGAAATCGAAGTAAAATCTCTGACATCGGAAAAAAGGCAGGTGATATTGCGCTTTTCGCCCCCAACTTTTAGTTTGTCGGGATGCTCTAGCATATCGTTGACAATCGCAGGGGCGACATAACGGCTAAAGGCGCCTTTTATTTGTTTTTTCTCGGCGCTGGCTTGGTTAAAATTTAAAAAGGTCACCCACGAATA
>JBBDND010000259.1:0-2142 GCA_040877865.1 Bacteriovoracaceae bacterium
CCACTGTTCGGCGGGAATGGGACTTTCATCTGAAGAGCTTGTTGAAAGAACGCAAGAGGCTCTTGATAAGTGTAAAGAAGGTCCTTCTGGGGAAATATTATATTATGATGACCTAAATTATTATGTTTAGGCTCTCTACCTTTGGATATGGGCTAAAGAATGAAAAAGAATTATTGTGTATCCATTACGAAAGATGAGCTCAATAAATTGCCTCGTTATACCTACCAGGGGAAGATCGAACTTATTGAGTCCAAGAAAGACGCCCTTGACGCTATCAATGACGTTAAAGGCGAGAAAGTTCTTGGTTTTGACACTGAAACCAGGGCCGCGTTCAAAAAAGGAGAGCGCTATGATGTTTCGCTCTTGCAACTTGCCACCGGCCCCAGCGTTTATCTTTTCCGGCTGAATAAACTGCCTTTATTGCCGGAGCTGTTTGAGATTTTATCGGATCCAAACATAGTTAAGGCGGGAGTCGGGATCAGGGACGACATAAAAGCATTGAAGAATTTGCATCCTTTTAGTCCCCAAAATTTTGTTGACCTGGCAGATGTTGCCAAACAAAAAAAAATCGAAAACTTTGGGTTGAGAGCGTTGACCGGAATCGTTTTAGGAAAGCGATTATCGAAAAAGGCCAAAATATCCAACTGGGATCGAAAAAATCTCACTCCAGAACAAATAAATTACGCGGCTTGCGACGGAGCGGTCGGCTATGAGATATATCGAGAGTTCTTTCGGCTAGATACTTGATCCTTGTAAGCCTTACACACTTCCATTCAATTTGAGATTAATTTGATAAGTTAAGAGAAACTAACATTAACCAATGGCAAAAATGAAAATATCGACGTTTAAAGAGCTAAAATTACAAGAGTCAGTCTTAATGGCTCTAACAGAGATGGGATTTGAAAAGCCCACTGAAATCCAGAACAGGGCCATTCCGGTCCTTTTGAACACCAATAAAGACTTCGTGGGACAGGCTCAAACAGGAACCGGCAAGACCGCGGCCTTTGCCATCCCGCTTCTTTCAAGAATCAACTTTGAAGACGACTCGGTTCAGGCCTTGATTTTGGCCCCAACCAGAGAGCTGGCGGGCCAGGTTGAAAAAGAAATCAAAAAATTTGGAAAATACACGTCTGTTAAAACCGCATGTATCTATGGCGGGACGGGATATGAAGCGCAAATAAAAGCGCTTAAACAGGTCAAACCCCAAGTCGTTGTGGGCACTCCCGGCCGAGTTATCGATATGATCGAAAAGAAAATGTTAAAGCTCGATAAAGCGAAGTTTTGCATCTTGGATGAAGCGGACGAAATGCTTAATATGGGCTTTTTCGAAGATGTTCAAACCATTTTGTCCAAGTTTAATTCAAAACGTCAGTTGATGATGTTTTCGGCGACTATGCCAAAACAAATTGTTCAATTAATTAACAAGTCGTTTAACAAACCAGAGATGGTTCATATTGAAAAGAAGTCTTTAAGCAACGACGACATCGAGCAAAAGTATTTTGTGGTGCGGGAAAAACATTTTAAGGAAGCCATCGCGCGCTTGATTGACGACGCTGAGGACATGTATGGAATTGTTTTTTGTCGCACAAAGCTGGAGACGAAAACGGTCGCCGACGACTTAAAGAGCAGAGGCCATGAGGTCGAGGTTTTAAATGGCGATATGGGGCAGGCCGAGCGCGATCACGCCATGGACAAGTTTAAAGCCAAAAAAGTCAAACTTTTGGTGTGCACCGACGTCGCCGCCAGAGGAATTGACGTGGACAACCTCACTCATGTGTTTAATTACGGAATCCCCAGAGACAATGAGAGCTACGTGCACCGAACGGGTAGAACCGGACGGGCCGGCGCTCGCGGCAAAGCGTTTACCATCACGAGTCCCAAATCGGCTTTTTTAATAAGAGGCATTGAAAAGCATATCAATAAGAAGATTCCCCAAGAAGCGCTTCCAACGGTCGCCACGCTTAAACGCAACTTGGTGGCTAAAGAGCTGGAGGCCGCGACTTTTATTGTTGACGCGATAAAGTCCAAAGGAGAGGAGTTTAAGCTTGATGACTCTTTTGAATTGGTTGAGAAGCGCTTTGATTCTTTAAGTAAAAGCGAATTGTTAAAGTTGATGTTTGTATGGAAGTTTAACAAAGAAAT
>JBBDND010000260.1:0-11763 GCA_040877865.1 Bacteriovoracaceae bacterium
CATTATGGCGGTTGTCTATATAAATAAAAATGCATATACTGATAGTTAGATGTAATCAAAAATCTATAAGAGGCGGCTTGTATAAAATTAATTTCAACCACTTGTACTACTTTTCCACCATTGCCAAAGAAGGATCAATTGTTAAGGCGTCAAAAGTCCTAAACATGACCCAGCCCGCGTTGAGTCATCAATTGCGCTTGCTGGAGGAAGATCTCGGAGTAAAGCTTTTTGACAGAGTTGGCAGAAAGCTGGTCCTTAACGAGAATGGAGAGAGGGCCAGGGAATACGCCGTAAAAATATTCAGAAACTCCGAAGAAATGGTGACTTTTTTTAAGTCTGACATTGAGTCGACAAAAACCATTATCAAGATCGGCGCGGCGCCATGGGTTTCAAAAGATCAAATTTACAGTTTTTTGCGGCAGACTCTTTTTAACCAGTTTTGCCAAATTAAGGTTTTTCAAAATGACGTGGAAGGCCTGTTAGAAGATGTGGAAAACGAGCAAATTGACATCGCCCTGTGTGACGCTCCTTATTCGGACCGGCTTAAAGCATTGCAGGGGCATTACATTAACCATGATCCCATTGTTTGTGTCGCTTCTGAAAAAAAAGGGTTTAAGGGGCGATTTCCCAAATGCCTGAATGAAAAAAAAATGATCAATTATTCCGAGGCCTGCTTCATGGGGGACAATATTGACCAATTCTTAAAAATAAATAAATTGGAAGTCCAAACGGTGGGCGAGTTTTCAGACATCGGTTTGATTCGTGTCGCCGTGAGAAACGGGGGAGTCGCCGCTTTTTTGCCCAGAAGCGTTGTGAAGCAAGATTTGGAATCCAAAAAACTGGTGAGCTTGGGAGTGTTAAAAGAATACAGCTTTTCTCTTTGGGCGATTACCCGCAAAGACATCAACCGAAAGGGCGCGGCGTATTCCTTATTGAAAGGAACTGGTCTTTAAAGGGGCTCTTGGGCGCCGGGGCTCTCCCCGCGGCTTTGGCGATAATCGACATTTTGAAAAGCGGCCGGCTTGGGGCTCATCCAGGCCGAAGTTTTTCCGGCGGCTTGGGGATTTTCAATCCAAAGTTTGTCCACCAGAGTCATCATCGCCACTAAAAAGGGCGTGGCGAGAAAAAGTCCTGGAAATCCAAAAAGAATCGCCATGATAAATTGAAAGGAAATCAAGGCTCCGGGGAGAGCCGAAACTTTGTGTTTCTGAATAAGCGGCGTTATGAGCATTCCCTCTAAAGCCTCCACGATCATGTATAGTATGGCCACATAAGCGACCATTTTCAATCCTTCCGGAAACGCCATGATCATTGCCAACACTGACGCGATAATGGGACCCACATTGGGGATAAATGTCAACAGGCCGGCAATCGCGGCAAGAGGGAGAGCCGCTTTTACTCCCAGGATTAAAAGCCCGATGTAGGCCAAGACAAAAATGGCGAACATGCTGAACAATTGTCCCATTAGCCAGCTTTGCAAGTTTTGATACAAGGCCTCGAATAGTCTGTGATACTTTGTCTCTTCTTTTTTTGGAGCGATTTTTATTAAAATTTCTCCGTATTTTTTTGAGTCGATGGCGAAGTAAACCCCCAAAAAAAGCGCGACCGCGAAGGCCACCACGCCATTCAGCGCGACCGAGGCGATTTTGGCGGTTTTAGGCAAGAGTTGCGGCGCAATATTCCCCACCCAGTCGTCTTGTTTTGCCTGCTCAATGGCGCGGTTGATCCAATCATATTGCTTTATATAGGTTATTAAATTGTCTATGGCCTTTGGCATGGTTTCGGAAAATGTGGACATTTCTTGCGCCAGGCGGGAGGAAATAAGCCAAACCCCTCCTATCGCCAGCAGGAAAAAGCCCGCAATGGTGAACCCTAAAAGTTTGCGTTTGGAAGTCGGCACCTTTTTTTTAACGGCGTCGGCGATTCCCAGTAAAATCAATGAAACAAGGATGCCGCCAAAAATAAGAAAAGCGGCGTGAGGAGCCAGAATAAAAAAAAGAGCGAAAATGGCAAGGGCGACAAGTCCAAACATGCTCCTAGGCTTTACCAACCCGCTCAAAATGAAAACCTCGCCACTGTCTCTTCATCTTCGACTCAAGAAAGATCAAACTTTCGTCAAAGCTTTCTTTAGCTTTAGTCCGCCCAGCCGAAAAGAAGCAATATGCGTCTATTTTTTATGGCTTCGCTATTGTTGTTTATTGGGTGCCAAGGACCCAAAGTTGTCATTGTAAAACAGTGGCATCTTTCTCCTTCCCAAAACGCGCAAGACATCGCCGCGTCAAAAAAGCTTCCTCAATACCAAAATCAAAAAGACATTTTTGAATTGGTGGAGTCTAAAATCAAGCGGGGAAACAAGCTGGTGATCGCTGAAGGATGCGAGGGGGAAATCAAAGAAGGCTTTGAACCCGTCTACAACGGATGGAGTCTGGCGGCGCTGCGAGAGCTTAAAAATAGTCCGGAATTCAGCTCTATTATGGCCCCGGTCCCACTTAAAATTGAGGCTAAATTTGGACAAAAGGTTAAAACCGTTTGTGGGGACAACTTGCGAGATATTGAAGCCAATAACTTGGCAATGAGCGACCTAAGAGGTTATGCCGGCTTTTTTGAGCGCTTAAGGTCCTCAACCGCAAAACCCAAAATGTTTGACAGATACGCCGCCTCTTTAAGAAAAATGGCAAAACAAGAAATGGAGGATCCGCTGGAGTTTGCGCGGGCAAAAGCGCTTGAAGCTTTGAGGGCGAGCGAGAAACTTATTGAAAAAAGAAATTTTTCTTTCTTAAAGGCGATCAAAGAAAATCTTCATTCAAATCCGATTGTGATCATTGGGGGAATTCACGCCCAACACTTGGAAGAATTGTTGAAAGAGGAAGAAATAGAACACGAGATCGTCACACCTAAAGGATATTCTTCCCAAGAACAAGAGTTGTATCAATTATTAAGAGATAAACTGAAGGCGCCAGGACCTCGCGCCATTGTTTGGTATCAAGTTCCTGAAGGATTTGAGCCCGCAAAAATTCCCTTGTCCAATTTGTTGGAGCCGGAAGATATTGCTTCAAAAAGCGAGTGGAGAAACCTGCAAAAGTTAATGGCCCAAGCGGGACTTGACGAGCGAATTCTTTTGTCCGATTACGACCAAGACGGGATTAGAGACTTTAGCGCCGCCACGAGCGCCAACACCTTGGTTATAACCGCGGAAGACGACGATTGGGACAACGACGGCGTCTTTAACCTTGCCGACAAGTCTTGGGGCGCCTCCAACTTTGCGATCAAACTAAATCAAGGCAAAGTAGAAAATCAATTTCATTTACAAGAGCTTGACGCCAAAGAGCTTTTTAAAAAGATTGAATCTAGAGGCGTAAAATTGATAGAGAATTCCAAAAATGGCTTTGATCTTTTATTGTTAAAAACCATTTCAGACACTCTTTCCCTTGCCGATTTGGATCAAGAGAAGTTGCGCTTTTTTCGTTTGGCTTCTCCAAAAGTAAAATACGGTGATCAGGTTTTCTTCGCTTTTAACCGGTCTTCTTTGACAGTGGACATTTACATCGATGAATTGTGGGAGCATTTTCGGAGGATTCATTTAAAGCTGTATCCGGACAACACTGTCGCGGAAGTGTTAAAAGGCTATCTTCTGCCTTTGTTGTATCACAGTTTGGGGCACGAGCTGGCCCACGCCATGGACTTGCCCGTCAGGGAGCTTGCCAAAAAAGATGGATGGAGTTTTAAAACCATTAAAAACAACTCCAAATATTTGCAAGCCAAAAGGCTTTCAAGAAAAGTTATTGTGGATCGCCTTTCGCAGACGACCTATAAAAACAAATCTCTTGCTTGGTGGGAAAAAGAGCGCGAGACGCATATGAAAAGCTCAAGAGGAAAAAATAAATTTGAAAGCTTTTTGATAAAGCGGGGAGTTCCCTCCTTTTACGCGTTAAAAAATCCTTCCGAATGGATCGCCGAGAAAATCTCTTTGTGCTTTTTGCGCGCGGTTTATCCCGACACGGCCAAAAAAGAAACGGCCTTTCAATATGAGCAATTGCTGGGAATCAATCCTCTGGCTTTCGACGGCGCTCTTTGTTCCAAGCATTTTACCAAAAACTGACCAATATTCTTGGCTTTAATTCTGGTTTTTCAAAGAGCTCTTTTTTGAAGTTGTTGAAATTACAGTGGAGGCGCGTCTCTCGGCTAAGAGCCCCATAATAATGGAATTGATGGAATAGCCGATAAGGTAAGTGATGAAAATTCTTTGTCTTACATTGCTTTTATTTAGCGCGGTCGCCGAAGCGAAGGCCAAAAACGTGGCTATTATAAAAAAAGCTAGAGGACAGGCTTTGGTCTGGTTCAAAAACGATCGGCCGGCAAAGGCAAAAAAAGGCCTTTGGGTGAAGTCTGGATCGATTGTTAAAACGGGAGACAAAAGTTTCGTCCAGTTAAGTTTTATCGACAAGTCCCTTATAAATATTGGACCTAAATCCCAGATGCAAATTGAGAAATTTTCCAGAGAAGAGGCCGGCGTCATTAATGTTCTGTCTGGAAAAATTAGATCCGAAGTGTCGAAAGATTATTTGAGAATGGACAAATCAAAATCCAAAATGTTTATAAAATCCAAATCCGCCGTTATGGGCATTAGGGGGACCGATTTTATTTTTAGCTCAAATCCCAAGACGGGGGCCACAACGGCCGTGTTGTTTGAGGGCTCTGTGGTATTTAATAAAGTTTCTGCCCATGAGCGTTTTGAAGATCTTGATTCTTTGGAGGCGGCGGTCAATAAAGGTCGCAAGATCTCCCCAGGCCAATTTTCCGTCTCAAGAGCGAATATGGCCAAACCGACAGTTCCCTCCAAGCTAAGTTCAATTCAATTTAGGATTTTAAACAAGAATAAAACTTTTATTTCCCATTCCGCTCCCGCCGCTTCTAGGAAAAAGAAAAAGCCTCTTGTTCCTCCCGGATTGACCGGAAGAGCGGTGTCTTCAGACAGTCAAGGCGTAAGGGAGGCTCTGGAAAAAGATTTTAATATAAAAGCGGGCCCTAAAAAGAGTACAAAGAATATTGAAGAGACTAAAGGGTTCAAGCGGGGACAAGACGTAAAACCGGTTGACGGCTCTCTTGTGCATATTGATTCTGGAACCATTATTCCCTTGGGAATCGACTCCAAGTTTGACGAAAACACCCAAGAGTGGGTCTCCAACTCCTTTGAAGTGGATAAAAGCGGCAAAATTACGCCGCCCGAGGGTTACACTCTCACCGAAGAGGGAAAACTTTTAAGAAGATCCCAAGGAAAGCTTAAGGAAGTTATTTTGGAGGTGAAGCCGTTGGATCAAGTCAAACCCTTGGATCAAATGCCCACCACCTCTTCCATCGGACCCAGTCCCGCCAACGTCAAAGAAAGCTCCGATCATCTGCCCAGGCCTCCTATATTGGACGGGGAAAGTTTGCACAGGGAGAACCTTCCTAGAGAGGGAGCGATCCTTCCGACTTCGCCAGTCAAGTTTAAGGTAAGAAAAGAGGGAATTGACCCCACAGGTAACTAATTTCCGAGTCTAAATGCCTTGTAATCTGTTCTATAATGAAGAGGACGGTTTAATCCAAGGGATTTTGTGAAATATTTGGTTCTTTTCATTTTTGTCACGCTGGGACAAGGCGCCTTTGCCCAAACTCGAGCGCTTCCCGTAAAAGAAAATCTTGCAACAATTTATGGCCGTTATGAAAAGGGCGAATACGAAAAAGCTTTGGAGATGTTGGAGAAGCTTCAGAAGCCGCCCGGACTTGTGGCCTATTGGAAAGGCCTGTGCCATTTAAGACTAAACAATTTTGAAGCGGGAATTGATCAATTGAAAAAGGCCATCGCTTTTGAGCACGAGGCGAGCGATCTTTACTACGAGTACGGACAAGCCCTGTACACTTCTCTTAAACAAAAAGAAGCGCGGCTTGCTTTTAAAAAATCAATTGAGAAAAAATATAAAATGGCCGTTTCGATGTACTATATCGCTCACATCTCCCAAGAGCTTGGCGATTATAAAACCGCCGCAAGTTTTTACAACGCCATTGAAAAACTTCCATTGGAAGAAAAAAAAGACGTTGTTCAAGCGGCGAGAGCGCGACTGGCGGAAATTTATCTTGAACAAATAAAAAAACAAGGAGGAGGCTCCGCCGCCATTGAGGAATACGTTTTGCCTCAATATCGAAAAGCTCTAGACTGGGACAAAGAAAGCCTGTTGGCAAAAGAGATAAAAGAAAAAATTGAAGAGATTGAAAAAAGATACGACTTGGTGTTGTTTCAGCTAAGAAACGGCAGACCCACCGCGAGACCTCCTTACTTCTTAAAGACAAATGTCAAATACGGCCATAACGACAATGTCAACGCGCTCGACGAAGAGTCTAAAAAAGGTTTGTCCAATGACCAACTGGCGGCTTCTTCTATTTCTTATGGAGCCTTTGGCCGGTACACCTTCTATCCAAACGCCACTTATAGCGTGACTCCTCAATTTAACTTCGGTTACACCAAATACCTTTCCGAGGAAAAAGAAATTTATCAGAACAATAACTATTTTTTTACGGGCTCCCTTCAAACAAGCTTTGAACACAAATACAACCAAGCTCCGGCGACCGCCTATCTTGACATCGACTACACTTACAACGCCAATGACAGGGATCAAAACCAAAAGATTGAAAAAGCCGACGACACCTTGGCCTTTACCCTAAGCGAGCAAGTTCAGATTTGGACGGGCAATCCCTCCATATTTCGCTTGAAATACGGCCAAACCACCGCGGTGGAAGAGGCAAACAATCGCTCGGCCATGGGAGCGGTTTTCGAGCAAATGATTTTAATTGGCAATTCTATTTTTTATCTATACAGCTCCTACGACGCTTTCCGGTATCGGGAAGAAGAGAGCGCCAACCATGACGCTCTGACTGTCAGAGCGGACGCTTTATTGCCCGCTTTCTTTGGATTGTTTAATCCCAACTTTTATTACTCCCAAACCCGCTCGAAATACACCGAAGACGCCCAAAGGGACGCTACGCTTTTAAAAACCTTTGGCGTCAATCTTAACCGGCCGGCGGGGAAAAACTTGTTCTTGTATTTGGATGTGGCTTTTTCCGGCCAGTCCGGCGTTCGCGAGGCTGATAATTTTCAGCAACAGGTTGTCACTGTTAATTTAGATTATATTTTTTAGGGGATTCTTGAAGCTCGAAATCCTTGAGAGCTTTTTCTATGGACTCTCTGGTTTTGAGCATCAGCTCGGAAATATTGGCGCTGGTCATGCCCTCGGTGGAAATGGGCTCTAGATAGCGAACCTTGATAGTCGCGGCTTTCCATTTGTTAAGGTCCATGGTTCGGGCGTAAGGAGACACCGCAAAGGGAACAATAGGCAATTGAGTTTGGACGGCGGTGTGAAAAGCTCCCTTCTTGAAAGGAAGAAGTCCTTGAGCCGGATTGCGGGTGCCTTCTGGAAAAATAAGCACGGAAAGCTTGTTCTCAACCAGCTTCTTTTTGACGTTGGCCAGGGATTTTAAGGATCTTTTGCGATTGGTTCGGTCAATAAAAACATTGCCGCCAAAATAAAAGCAAAGTCCTAAAAAGGGGACGTATAAAATTTCTTTTTTGCCCAACACGACGACATTTTTGCTGAAAGCTTTGCTGGCCATAATGGCGTCAAAATTGTGTTGGTGATTGCCGGCCAGAATTGAAGGGCGATTCTGTTCCAAAATATGCCGATCGAACTCTTCATATTTAAAGCCCATGGCCCAAAAAGAAATTTTTGAAAAGACGGTAAAAAAGAATGAAGTGTTTTTCGGGTTAAAAGGCCTGGCAAAAAAAACAGGGAGCACCACGGCGGCGGTGACGACAATCGCAAAGGGAAAGTACATCAGTCTTAAAAACTTTAACATTTCTTAAGTTTATGGGCGCAAAAAGTAAAAGTCGAGAGAATCAGATAAGGATAAGCAAGGAGGACCGAAGTCCTCCTTTAAGCATTATAGATAGGCGTTATAAATTGGAATTAACAAAATCCCAGTTTACAAGATTCCAAAAGTTTTCAATGAATTTTGGACGGGCGTTTCTATAGTCGATGTAATAGGCGTGTTCCCACACGTCAATGGTCAACAAAGCTTTTTTGCCATGCTTCATAGGAGTGTCGGCGTTACTGGTGTTCATGATATCCACCTTTCCTCCGTCTTCCACTAGCCAAGTCCAGCCTGATCCAAAATTAGTGGCGGCGGCGGTGGAGAACTCTTCTTTGAACTTGTCAAAAGAGCCCCACTTTTCCTTGATTTTATCGGCCGCTTTTCCGCTTGCTTCTCCGCCCTTGCCGGGGGCCATGCAATTCCAAAAAAAGGTGTGGTTCCACGTTTGCGCGGCGTTATTAAAAATGCCCCCTTCAGCTTTCTTGATGATGTCTTCAAGAGACATGTCGGCGTATTCCGTGCCCTTAATACCTGCGTTTAGTTTAGTCACGTAAGCATTGTGATGTTTCCCGTGGTGGTACTCCATTGTTTCCGCCGAAATGTGGGGTTCAAGCGCGTCTTTGGCCCAGGGAAGCTCCGGTAGTTTGTGTTCCATAATTTTCCTCCGTTTTGTAAAGTTTGTCTTCAATTTGTAACATAAATTTCAATATTTGCCTTAACCACTCGCATAAGGATAGAAGTTATTTCCAACTCTATCAAAACACTCAAATGAATTTCCCCCGCATTTCCTCCGCATGTTGACAGTGTCTGGCGGTTTGACTTTGCTTGCTGACGAGTTAAAGTTAAATGAACTTTTTGCCGGAGGGCGAAGCATGAAGCTTTGGTGTTTATTGACCAGTTTGCTGGTGGTATTCAGTTGTTCAACCAATAAAAAAATCAAAAAAGATATTTATGACGAACCAGAGGCGGCGCAAGCGCCAGAGTGGGTTTACGCCCCCGACCAGGCCTGCGACGCGGAAATTGAAATTTGCGCGGCTGGAGAGGGAGAATCCATGGGCCAAGCGGACATGAGGGCCAAAAAAGCCTTGGCCTCTGTCTTTAAAACCAAAATCGACTCTCAATTGGACACGCGCAAAACCAGTTACAGCGATGAAGAAATCAGCGAAATAAAAGAAGTTATTGAAATCCAAGTGGGCGAAGCTGTAAGCGAGATTTTAAAGTCGGTTGAAATTAACAAGCGCTTCCAAAAGGACGGGCTTTTTTTCGCTCTGGCAAGTTTGGATAAGCAAAAAGCCGCCGAATCTCTTAATAGGGAAGTGGCCGCGCTTGACAACGAGCTTGCCCATCTTTTTAAGCTGAAAAGGAAAAGCGCTATCAAAAGGATGTTGGGGCTTCTGGAGAAAAGGGCCCACTTGGCGGACAAACTTTTGGTGATTAAAGGGAAGGCTTCCCGAGCGCCATATTCTTTTTCAGACATTCAAAACATCAAATTCTCCTCTCAAGGACAAAACAAGGTTTTTCTTAAAATCGGGAAAAACGTGCCGGCCACTTTATTTAAGCATTTTAAGCAGACCCTTGTTGAGTCGGGATATGAAGTCCATGAAGACATGGCGGTGGACTACATTCTTGATTTGCGATACGAGGCAAAGGAAATCTATCTTAACGTTAAGGGATTTAAAAATTACGACTTTATGTTTAGCGTGGAGGCCAAGAACAATTTGAATGAGAGAATTGGATTTTTCTCCTTGAACCAAGAACAGACCGGCCGAAGCAAACAAGACGCCTATCTAAAAGTAAAAAACTTTTTTCAAAGCGAAATAGACCAAAAATTCAACCTCTTAAACTTAAAATAAAGGAAAAAACAAAATGAAAAAACAGAATTTGATCTTATGCTTTCTTTTAACCGCTTTCGCTTTTGGATGTTCGTCCTTTAAAGCTGAAAGGGTGGGCGCCGGAGAGTCTGACGAAAAGGCGATGAAAATCACAGACAACTGGGTTTCCGAAGACACCAGGCAGGCCGTTAAGGAGGTGTTGAAACAAATGGCTTCCCATCCCGGTTTTAAAAGGGAGATCAAACGCTATAGAGGTCAGCCCAAAGTTTTCGTGGCTGAAGTTCAAAACAACACCAGCGAAGCGTACTTTCCCATTGGCGACATGAACGACGAGCTTTTGTTTGAACTTTCTCAATCGGGAGATTTTATTTTGGTGGACGCTGGAGCCCGCGAACAAATCCTAAATGAAATCACCTATCAGAATGACGGCATGGTCGACCCCTCCACGGCAAAGCAAATTGGCAATCAGCTTGGAGCCGATTTGATGATCTTTGGCAATGTCTATATGAAACCTGAAAAAAGAGACGGAAAGACAATTAAGGAGTATTCAGTCAATCTAAGAATGACCGACATTCAAAAAGGAATTGAAGTTTTGAGAACAAGAACCAAAGTGTATAAGTACTCTGACAAGGCGGCGTTTGGTTGGTAAAAAGCCTCTTCTTTTTTTCTTTTCTCCTTTTCTTTTTTTCTTGTTCCTTGCAAAGCCGCAGGGAACAGGCCGATATAAGAGATCTTTTTCAGCGCAATCAAACTGTGGCGGCGCTTGAGTTGCTTGAAAAATCCGAGATAAAAAAAGAAAAGAAAAATCGCCTCCTTTATTTGCTGCAGAAAGGAAAGCTTTTATACGCTGAAAAACGATTTAACCGCGCCGGCGCCACTTTTGTCCAGGCGGGAGAGTTGATGGAGCGCTTGTACACTAAAAGCGTTAGCGAGATGTTATTGACCGGTGTGAGCAATAACAATAGCGAGACCTACTATGGCAGCGTTTACGAGCGCTCTCTTCTTTTTTATTATCAAGCCTTGAGCTTTTTGAATGTTTACCAACGAGGAAAAATCTTAGAGAGGAAACCCGCAAAAGAAAAAGCCGGCAAACAAGATGAATTTATTGAAAAAAAACTGAGCGACCAAGAGAGAAAAAACTTTCTTTTTAGGGCCCGCGCCTCCATCCTAGCGTGGGACACCTTTTACAAAGAGCTGCAAAGAAGCTCTAGAGAATCCAGCTTTTTTAACCAAGATTTGTTCGCCAAGACGTTAGGGGCTAAAATACACGAGCTGGTGGGCTCAAGAGGCGACGAGCAAATAGCTTTGCAACTGTATAAAGACGCGCTTGAAATACTCTACAAAAGCGGTCCTGCTTTTAAAAACTACAACTCTCAATTCGAGGCCTACGCCAAAGCCTTTAAAGGCGAAGATTTTGGAAAGAAGAACAAGTCCGAACTTGAAAAGCATATTGAAAACTCAAAAAGCTTTAAAGGATTTGAAAAATTTTTAAAATTTAAAATTCTCTCGCTCGCCAAGAAACGAAGGCCTGGCAGCCTCAAAGCCGAAATGAAACGCCTAAACGCCCCTAAAGACATGGTGGCTAAATTGGATCAAAGAAACAATGTCACGGTTTTGCTCGAGTCTAGGCTTATCGCTCCCTTGGAGGGCAAAACTTTTTCCTACAACTTGCGCTCGGCGATGGAAGAGATTGAAAACCCCGCCGCTAAAGCTTTTATGGCGGGAGTCGGATTGCCCGTTTTGACTTATTTCGCTATGGGGCCTTTGGGGATTGGCGCCGTTTCCAGTGGCGGCAATAGCAAACTCTATGTAAGACATGGCGCGGGAGAGCTCATGACCAGCGAGGCCGGAATTGAGTTTGAGATGCCGGTGATCAGGGAGCCGGCGCTTGCTTCCTCCTATGAGTTGATCGCGGTTCAAGAAAGCAATCCAAAGGAGGCGGCAAAAACAGAGCTTGCCCTGGCGGGGCCTATAAGCGATTTGGCCTATCAAATGAATTTAGAGCGGGCCTCCAATTCTTATGGAAAAA
>JBBDND010000261.1:0-2129 GCA_040877865.1 Bacteriovoracaceae bacterium
CTGCCTTTTTTTGTGGTCATTTTCAACGTGACTGGCAAAAGAATCCGCCGGTATGTGGCAAAGGCCCAAGCGGACAACGCTGAAATGACCCATCACGGCTCGGAAGGGCTAAGCGGGCAAAAAATTATTAAATCGTTTAGCTTGCAAGATTACATGGTCAAAAGATTCAATCTGGCCCAGTCCAATTTTTTAAAACACAAGCGAAAGAGCAATTCCGCCGAGGAACACTCTCATCCGCTGGTGGAACTTATAGCCGCCACAGCTTTTGGAGTGGTGATCATCGCCGCCTATTTTCGCGCTCAAGACGGGGCTTTGACAGTGGGAGAATTCATCTCTTTTGTGGGAGCTCTGGCCATGTTTATGGATCCGGTTCGCAGATACTCCAAGGCCAACACCAAGCTTAATCAAGCCCGAGGCGCCGCCGAGAGAATTTTTAAGCTCTTGGGAGAGCCCGAAGAGGTCAACACCGGCTCTGTCGATCTTTTAAATTTTCAAGACAAAATAGAATTTAAGGACGTCACTTTTTCCTATGGCAGAGAAAACGAAGCGGTGATTAAAAATTTTAGCCTGACCATTAACAAAGGCGAAAAGGTGGGACTGGTAGGTCTTTCCGGCTCTGGCAAGTCCACGCTTGTCTCGCTGCTTTTAAGATTGTACGACGTGGAGAAAGGAGAAATCCTGATTGACGGCAAAAATATCAAAGAGTACACGCTTCAAAGTCTGCGGGAGCGGATCGCGCTGGTAAGCCAAGACATTTTTCTTTTTAACGACACGGTTAAAGAAAACTTGACCGCGGGGAAAGAGTACTCGGAAGAACAAATTGTCCAGGCGCTGGAAGTTTCCTACACCGACGAGTTCGTGGTTTCGCTTCCCGAAAAATTGGAAACTCACATAGGAGACCGCGGAACGCGGCTTTCTGGCGGACAGAGTCAAAGATTGACCATTGCCCGAGCTTTCTTGCGAGATTGTCCCATTTTGCTCTTTGACGAGGCGACCTCGGCCTTGGACAATGAATCGGAAAGGATCGTGCAAAAAGCCCTGGATCAGGTTTCTTCCCAAAAAACGGTGGTCGCTGTCGCCCACCGCCTTTCCACCATTCAAAATTACGATAGAATTATTGTCATGAAGGAAGGCAAAAAGGCCGAAGAGGGAACGCATAGTCAATTAATGGAGATGAATGGTGAATATAAAAAACTTTATCAGCTTAGCGTTTAGTCTGATTGTCCTTTTTTCTTTAACGTCCTGCAATATGATCAAGATGATCACAGGCGGGGAGAGCAAGTTTGATTTTGGAAACGATTTAGAGGAAGGCCTTTTTGCTTTTTGGAGGTTTGAAGAAACTTCCGGCAATTACGCCTATCCCACTCCTTGGGGACCGGTCTTAAACGGTCCTGATCCGCTCACTGTTTCAGCCGGCGCGCATGGCAATAGTCTTGATTGTTCGGCTCACACGGAATCGTTGTATACAACTTTAGGCTTTGATATTTCTTCCAATATGGACTTTACTATTTCCTTTTGGCTCAATCCCGCCAACAACAACACGCAAGAGCGCTACCTTCAATTATATGAAAGCGGCACAACCGCGTTTGGGATCGGTCAAAACGTCAATGGAAAATTGGAAGTCGTCGGAGCGGCGGTTTCAACTTTTGGGCACGTGCCCCCCGCGGGATCTTGGACTCATGTCGCTTTAGTCGCTTATAGCGGCGGTGGAACTCTTGAGCTCTACGTGAACGGATCTTTTTATGAAAGCATTAACGATTCCGCTCTTTCCACCACATTTGAATCTTTTTTTGTATGCATGGATCAAAACGACAGCCTCCGGTTTTTCGGAAAATTGGATTCCTTGGGAGTTTGGAATCGCGCTTTAAAAGATAATGAGATATGGGATTTATACAACGGCGATAACAGCTTGGATTAGAAAAAAAATTATGCTATTTCGAACAATATTTTAAAAAGAGGACGAGCGTGAGCAAAGAAAAAAACTTAGAAAACATGAACGACTTGGTAAGCCTGTGCAAAAGAAGAGGCTTTGTGTTTCAAAGCTCCGAGATCTACGGCGGGCTGGGCTCTTGTTGGGATTACGGCCCGCTCGGGGTGGAGTTAAAAAACAACGTTAAAAACTCCTGGTG
>JBBDND010000262.1:0-2126 GCA_040877865.1 Bacteriovoracaceae bacterium
TTCATGGACAGTGTCACCACCCACACCATGGGGATCTATAGAAAGGGCCTTAAAAAAATCAAAGGCGGCACGGCTAAATTTTATGAACAAATGGAATTGGAAGACGAGATCTACGAAAAAACCAGGGCCAATCAAGAGAAAAAGAAAGAACATTTAGAGTCCTTTGTAGAAAGATTTCGAGCCCAGGCCTCAAAAGCTTCTCAAGCGCAAAGCAAGCTCAAGCAATTAAACAAGATGCAATCCCTGGACGCCCTGGAGGACGAGGGCAATATGGGACTTAGATTCCGCTATCAGGAATGTCCCGGCAAAGAACTTATGCGGGGTGAAAAACTTGGCTTTGGCTACGACGAGGAGCTTTTGTTTTCCGACGTGTCTTTTGGCATTGGGCGCAAAGACAGAATTGGAATCATTGGCAAAAACGGCAAGGGAAAATCCACGCTTCTCAATTTATTGGCGGGAGAGCTGTCTCCAGTAAAAGGAGAGTTGTCTTCACATCCTTCTTTGGCCATCGGCCATCTGGGACAAACCAACGTCGCCCGCTTGAACGAAGAAAACACCATTGTCCAAGAAGTGCAAGAAGCCAATTTGGATCTAAGCCAAACCGCGGTGAGAAATATATGCGGCTCTTTGATGTTTGAGGGAGAGTTGGCGAATAAGAAAATAAAGATTTTGTCGGGAGGAGAGAAAAACCGGACACTGCTTGGCAAAATCTTGGCAAATAAAACCAATCTGCTGCTTTTGGACGAGCCAACCAACCACTTGGACATGGAATCCATAGAAATTCTAGGACAAGAGATTCGCGATTATCCCGGGGCGGTGGTGATGGTCACCCACAGCGAATCCCTGCTTAGAGAAGTGGCGGAGCGCTTGATTGTTTTTACCAATAACGGAGCCCAGTACTTTCTGGGAGGCTATGACGAGTTTTTGGAAAAAATAGGATGGGAAGAAGAAGAAAAGCTTGGCAGAAGCGGCAATAAAACCAAGAAATTAACGAAAAAAGAGGCCCACGCTTTAAGGCAAGACATCATTAAAGAGCGCTCCAAAGTCTGCAATCCTTTGTTGAAAAAGCAGAGCTCCTTGGAACAAAAGGCTCTCAGCGCGGAAGAAGAGCTCGAACAAGCTCAAAAAGTTTTAGACGAAGCGGTTAAATCGGGAGACAATCAAGAAATACTTGAGAACTCCCAAAAAGTCGGCCAAGTTGAAAAAGAGATTCAAAAGTTGTTTGAGCTGATGGAAGAAATTGAAAACGAGCTTCTCTCTCACAACAAACTTTTTGACACTAAATTGGAGCGGCTTGAAAAATGAAAGACGGACTAAATATGGAAAATGAGACGGCGCAAACAGAAAGTTTGCAAAAAACAGACAATACCAAGGCCTTAAAGGATTTGGTTATCAATATCATCTTTCCCACCATCGTTTTAAACAACGCGGGCAAATACCTGGGAGAACACGGCGGCGTGAAAGCGTTGATTGTGGCGCTGGCCATTCCCCTGGGCTACGCGGCCTATGATTTGGTGAAAAACTCTAACAAAAACCTTATCGCCGCGATTGGATTTGTCAGTTTGCTCTTGACTGGCGGTTTGGGGTTGTTGCAACTTGAAGGGTTTTGGTTTGCCGTCAAAGAGGCCGGCATTCCCTTGTTGATAGGGTTGATTGTTTTGGGCTCGGCTTTTAGCCGCAAGCCCCTGGTCAAACTTTTTATTTTTAACAAAGCGCTTATGCAAACAGAGAAAATCAAAGAGGCCTTAAAGGCCAATAACAGAGAGCTTATGTTTGAAAAGCTTTTGAAAAAAACCACTTTTCTATTGTCCCTGTCTTTCTTTTTGAGCTCGCTTATAAACTACAAGCTCGCCATTAATATTTTTAAGGACATCCCCGCCCATCTTTCGGAAGCGGCCCGCTCAGAGCTCTTGAACCAACAAATCGCCGAGATGACTTGGCAGGGCTACGTGATCATGCTTATTCCCAGCATGGTCTCCATGGGGCTGATTCTGTGGTATCTGTCCAAAGGCATTGAAAAGCACACGGGATACTCCTTTAACGACGTGATCAAACACGAGTAAGGCCGCCGCTGTCTAGTTTCTAGACAATTATGTCCTATCCTTATTTCTGAGCGAAAATGTCCT
>JBBDND010000263.1:0-2094 GCA_040877865.1 Bacteriovoracaceae bacterium
AAGTACGCCGAGGAATTCCACGACAAGCTGATGACTTTTAAACAGAAAGAAGGGCACTTTCGCTTTGGAACCGACAAGGACGCCTGGGGCGAACAAATTCCTCCCGATGACTTTATAGGGTTGGGCTATTCGTTGGCCCTGATAAACAAAGACGGAAACACCTTTGCCAAAGACGATGTCACCAGAAGAGTCATCTTGAACATATCAGGAGAGGATTCGCTCCATTTGTGGACCGCCAACAAGTACAGGGAGAGCAGGGGGTTGCCCCGCAAAGAGGCGGCCGAGTACAAGGGAGCTTATTATAATCGAGAAGCCGACGCCACATTTAGTCTGTTTAGATATGGCTCTAATCCTGGATCTTATGAAAGTTCAAAGTCAATCCCCTTTCACAGGGTTGTTGTGGGAAATTTTCCAAGAGGTTACTTTAAAGGAAAAATAGTGCTGATAGGATCCCAGTATTTGTCCAACATGGGAGATTTTGTAAACACGCCTTTTGGAAAAGACGAAGCGAAAGCTCCCAAGTTGAATGTGCACGGACAAATTATTAACGCGCTTGTTAAGGACAAGACGGTTATGAGCGCTCCGGATTGGCTTACCAGCTTTTTGTCCATTCTTTTGGCGGCGCTATTGTCTTTTGTCATTTCAAAAGTTCAACCAACAAAGGGACTTCTAATAACCATGTCGATCATGGTGGGCATGTTTATTTTAGCGTATTTGTTGTTTGTCTTTTTTGGAGTGTGGCTCAAGTTGTCTCATATTATTTTAAGCATTTTTGTGGTGTATTATATTTGGGTCCCTTTCCGGGCCATCGGAGAATATCAAACAAGATACGCCATCCAAGAAGAAGCTAAAATGTTCAAAAAAGTGGACAAGCTAAAACAAAATTTTATTAGCTTGATGAGTCATGATCTCAAAACGCCAGTGGCGAAGATTGCGGGTATCGCCGACATTTTAAGAGCCCAGTACCCCAATGAACCTAAGCAAAACCAGCTGTTGGACAATATCGCTCTTTCCACCAAGGAGTTGAATAATTTTATCACTTCAATTCTGGATTTGACTAAAATAGAGTCTCGCAACATCACTTTAGGTCTGGAAAGCAAAGATATAAACAACTTGATTGAACAAACGGTGGAAAAGTTAAAGTTTGAGGCCAACGAACAAAACATAAAAATTGAAACAGATCTTGCCCCTTTATATCCCATTAAGCTGGACGTGACTTTAATTAACAGAGTGCTGGCCAACCTTATCGGCAACGCCATTAAATATTCGGGCAAGGGAAGTCGAATCATCGTCAACTCATGGGATAATGAGGATTGGGTGTTTGTGGAAATAAAAGACAATGGAAGGGGCATCAGAGAGGAAGATCTGGAGTATATTTTTGACAAGTTTTATCGGGTTAAAAACGATGAAAGCCATAAAATTAAGGGTTCTGGCCTAGGACTTTATTTGGTAAAATATTTTATCGAGTTACATCATGGAAAAATTTCTGTAACTTCAAAAATAGACGAAGGAACTTCATTTTTAATTCAATTAAAAAATGAATAATGAATAAAACGCGACGATAACAACGTAATGATAAAAACGTAATGATAAAAATCAATAAATAGAATAACTGGGGGAGCGTCAATGCATAAAGTACTGGTGGTGGATGATGACAAGGTCTTGCAACAATCTGTTAAGCAGGCTCTTGAATTTCATCACTTTAATGTGGACGTCGCCGACAATGGGAAAGAAGCGGTGGGCTCGGTTTATCGAGAAAAATACGATTTGGTGGTCATGGACGTTAACATGCCTGAAATGGACGGCATCCAGGCGCTGATGGAAATTAAAAAACACGATCCTTCCATAATTGTGCTTATTTTAACGGCATACTCCAATGTCTCCGACGCGGTAAAAGCGGTCAAAGAGGGCGCTTTTAACTATTTGGAAAAACCCATCACTTCGGACAATTTGGTCGCTTTGATTAAGCGAGCCTTAAAGGCTCGCTCTATGGTTGAGACAACCGCCTTTTCGGCTCCCACCCTGTCTCTGGGCAATGAAAACGACGATGATAAATTTGTTGGCGAGTCAAATTTCATTCAAAAAGTTTTTGGC
>JBBDND010000264.1:0-11423 GCA_040877865.1 Bacteriovoracaceae bacterium
AAGAAGCTTTGTTAGACCTCTCTCTTGAGTCCAAATCCAAGGGAGCCAAATCAGCTCTTAGACGGGATTTGCTGGATACGATTCTTAACGACAAGAAAAACCTGGTTAACGATATTTTTAACATAGAACCTTATTTTAAAGCTTCGACCCATTTTTGGTTTTCTATATACACTCAATACACCAGTCAACAAGTGGTTATCCACGACAAAGAAAATTTGGATCTGGTGTATAATGTTATGGATTTTGAGCCGCTACACCAGTCCTCCATCAACAGGTTTGCAAAATCAAAACTTCAAGCCGACTTAGCCTTGGAACACGCAAATCGCGTTAAAAAAGCTTTAAGCGGTTTGCATCAAGCTCCGGGAAACTTATGTTCTGAAGAAAAAGCCGTTTTAAGCTCCATCAAAAAATCAAGCGTTAAAATTCCCGCAAACAGCGAAAAAAAAGCCGCTTTATTTAAAAAACTCGCCTCCCGGCTAAGAACCCAAACAGGGCAAAGGGACATGGTTTTTAACGGCGTCTTGCGCTCGCTGCCCTACCAGCATTTTCTTGATGAACAGTTTGATAATTTTAATTTGCCAAGAGAGCTGCTCGCTGTCGCTTTTGTGGAGTCCAGCTTCAACCTGAAGGCTCAATCATACGCCGGCGCTTCAGGCGTCTGGCAATTCATGCCCAGAACCGCCGCTTCTTTTATGCCTGAACGAAATAAGCATATTGATTATCGCGCCAACCCCGTTATATCTTCCTTGGCGGCGCTTCACCTTTTGAAACAGAACAAATTGATTTTAAAAAGATGGGACCTTGCGGTGCCGGCATATAATTTTGGCACTTCACACCTGGTTAAAGCTCGAAGAACCCTCAAAGGGGAAGTCACCTTGGCCAAAGTATTGGAGAACTATAGTCACGATAATGTGGGTTTCGCTTCCAAAAATTACTACTCGGAGTTTTTAGCCATGGCATATGCCTTGGCCTATAAAGATTTAATTTATCCTCTTAGCGGCTATCAAAAGAAAAATCAGAAATTTAAAAAAGATAATATTGGCGTTTACGTAACCAAATGCCGGCTGCGGCCAAAGACTTTTTTTAATTTGCTTAAAAATAGCAGTCACGGCATCAAAGAATTAAACGCCCATTTTCGGCGGTGGTCGCCCACCTTTGGCAGAAATAAAATAGTTGTGAGCGATGTCAATCTAACTCATAGAAAATATCGAAGAATCTCAAATAAAGAGCTTTTAAAACATTATCCTAAATACCTTTATAAATTGGCGCGAGATTCAAGCTGCAACTCTGGCAGATAGCGCCGGCGCTAACTAGAGTTGCTCCACCACGTAATTAGATTGAGAGCAAAAAGACTGGAGATAGTCCACAGAGTTGTCCACGTATTTTATCTTGACGCTAATAGCCCCCTGCTCTTCGCCCAGCAAAAATATTCGGTTGGATTGATCGCTTAGATCGTTATAGAAGACTCCGTCCGTGTCCAAAATTCTGGTCTGTATTCGCATATGGCCGCGGAAAGATTGGCCGTTATAAGAAAGCTCCTTGGCCTGCTTTTCCAAGTTGATTTGGATCATGCAATGATCTTTTAACGAGCTGGCGTTAAAATTGCTTAGAGCAAACCGCATGTAAGATTCGCTTGGAACATCTACATAATCAGAATTCCAACGTCCAACAAACACGCTCTCTCTTAAATGCCTTAATTCGTAATATTTTCGAGATCCCACCGGGTAAAGCGCCCGGGGCACTTCCATCCGATTCACTGTTTTTTTAATGAATTCAGATTCGAAGGCTAAATCCACCACTTCGTCCTCGTCCAAACTCAGAATTCCAGTCTCTTTAGACAGCAAATTCTCTTCATACAATTCGAACTCGTCATTCTTGACTTCTTCGTAGAAATTAAAATCAAAGTAGATCTCATCGGACGCGATATGAATAATCTTGCTCGCGACTTCATTTTTATAAGTTTTAAAGCTGGCTATTTTATTGCCTGGATCCACGCCCACAAACAAGATAAACGAGTAGTCAGATTCCGTTCGCTCAACAACCTTCATATTTCTGTCTAGATAAAGTTTTTTCTCATAAAAGACGTCCTGATTAAAATCAACGTCTTCAGTCAACTGATCCAGCTCAACCAGAACGTGTCCGCCCAAACCTCTCAGGCCCTGAGCGCGCAACATATTGTTAAAACTACGCTCCTCTATCAACGGCAGGGACATGGCGACCTCAATTGCTTCCAAAGCAAGATCCGTTGTGGTTGGCATGTAGCCTCCCGCAAAGACTGTTGCCCGGCGAACCGCGTATCTAGCGTTCAAAATATTTTTAATTTCCACCAATCCATCAAGTCCGGAACGCTGAATGTCGTCCATGTCATCCGCAAACCTGACTTCAAAATTATCAAGTCGCTCTTGTTTGGAGACGTTAATGTGACGGCCTATCGCGCTCATTCTATATATCGAACGGTGGTTTTGAGTATTCATTCGTTTTTTAAAAGGCTCCGGCGCGGCAAAACTTTCTTGATCAGCCGTCCGCGGGTTTGATTGCGGAGTTTGTTTCGAAGCGCTTGCGGCATTTGCGAAATTTGCGACATTTTTAGGCTTGTTGGCAAGGTCTTTGCCCATTCCTTGGATAATTGTGTCCAACATCTTCTCTTTTGGAAGCTTTTGTTGAGGTTGCTTTGATTCCGGCTGATAGGCGACATGAGTCCGGAGTTTGGTACTGGATTTTTTTTCAGATTCCAATGTGGAGCTTTGAGAAACGGATTTGGCGGGAGCGGTGTTGGAGTCTGAGTAGTCAAAAAAGACCAACTCGTCTCCCTCATCCTCGCTAAAAACTCGCTTTGTCTCGCCAGC
This sequence comes from Bacteriovoracaceae bacterium, assembly GCA_040877865.1. Lineage (GTDB taxonomy): Bacteria > Bdellovibrionota > Bacteriovoracia > Bacteriovoracales > Bacteriovoracaceae > UBA845. The sequence continues at coordinate 2,847 of JBBDND010000264.1, forward strand.
TCTCTCTGTTTCGTTTTCTTTGATATTGTCCTGCTTGATATTCTTCAGCGCCAATTTGTCGTCGAAAGGCTTTTCTGTCCCGGCAAGCGAGGTGGAAATCCTGTCAACGTTAATGTCTGGAGACTTATCATTTGGATCTTTGGCCATGGTTTCGGCCATGGCGTTAATACTTTTTACTGAATGATCTTGCGCCCTTTCAGCGACCTGATTGATTTCAGGGTGGGCAACTTGAGCCAAGACTTTTTGGCCACTCATCTCGGAAACTTTTATTCGAACAGGTTTATAATTAGCGGCCAGCGCGCTCTCTTTTATTTTAGGACCATATTTAAACCCATAAAGTTTAATTGGATCAGACCCGTTAATTTCAAAAGTTCCTTTTGAGGCAATCTCAAAATTTCCATCCATGCCTGAATTTGAAAGTCTTTCTTTCAGATCTTCCACATGAATTTCAATATGCTTTTTAATTTTTATAAATTCAGGCCGGGATTTTTTATTTTCAAGCCTTGTCCCTTCTTTGCCGTCGCCAAATTTGTTTGACGGAATAAAATCCATTGCCGAAAGTTCCAAGGGCGCAACTGCCGCGCTTTTCATTGAAACAGCGTCTTGGGAAAGGTTTTCGATTTCAGCGTCAACTCTAGGCGTGACTTTAAGCTTAGCGGGCTCATTCAGTAATCTAGCGACATTGCCAAGCAAGTAAGGAATTTGACCAAGATTAATTTGTTTTTCTTTCAAAGCAAACGAACGCTCCAGCGCCTTGCCGACCCCGCCCGCCATAATCAGCGCGATAAAAAAAACAAAAGAAACAAAAGCTTTAACCATTAATTATAGTTTAAAAGATTTTAAGTTTTTTAAAAGTCGGGCAAGCCAATTTTGGCCACTTTGTGATTAGGCAGTTACATTTGGTGAATACCCACCGCCATTGTTTTGAATACTCATCTAAAAAAGCGGTCCTATAGGACCAAAAAAAGGCCCTGTTCAGGGCCTTAAAGTTTTATTTGTTAAAGTCCGCAAGCTTAAGCCTCACATTGGCCCGGTCGAGCTTGTGTTTAAATTTGATATAATCAACGTCGGTTAGAGCGTCTACATTTCTAAGCCTCGACTCAGCTTTGGCCTTGGCCGCTTTCGCCCTTTCAACGTCTATTTCCTCGGCCTTCTCGGAAGTTGGCGATAGGATGGTCACTTGAGAGCCTAGGATTTTACAGAGGCCTTGATGCACAGCAAAGTGGCGGGTTCCCGCTCCAGTCTTTGCGCTGAGAGTCCCCGTCCCAAGCTCTGTCAAAAGGTGAGTATGATCTTTTAAGACATTAATTTCCCCAGTCTGAGTGGGAATTGTCAGCTCGTCACAGTCCATTTGTTTTAAGACCACCCCATTAGGCGTAAAAATATTTAATTTAAAACTGCTCATTTAGCTTTCCTTAAAGTTTTTTAGCCTTCTCTTTTGCCATATTCAAATCGCCGACTAGATAAAAAGCTTGCTCGGGAATGTCATCACATTCGCCATTCAAGATCGCCTTAAAGCCTTCAATCGTGTCTTCGATTTTAACAAATTGGCCTTTCATGCCGGTAAATTGTTCAGCGACAAAAAACGGCTGAGACAAGAATTTCTGAATTTTTCTGGCCCTGGCAACCGCCAATTTGTCTTCTTCAGAAAGTTCGTCCATGCCCAAAATTGCGATAATATCTTGCAATTCTTTGTATTTTTGAAGCACCTGTTGAACGCTTCTTGCAGTATTGTAGTGGTCGTCGCCCACAACATCCGGAGAAAGAATCGTTGAGGTCGAGCTAAGCGGATCCACCGCGGGATAAATGCCTAAGGAGGCGATAGCTCTAGACAATTCCGTGGTCGCGTCCAAGTGGGCAAAGGTTGTCGCCGGAGCCGGATCCGTATAATCGTCCGCCGGAACATACACGGCCTGGATAGAAGTAATGGAGCCGTCTTTGGTGGAAGTGATTCTCTCCTGCAACGCGCCCATTTCTGTGCCCAAAGTAGGCTGATAACCAACCGCGGAAGGGATGCGGCCTAAAAGGGCTGAAACTTCGGAGCCAGCTTGGGTGAATCTAAAAATATTGTCCACAAAAAAGAGGACGTCTTGTTTTTCTTCGTCTCGAAAATATTCGGCGACTGAAAGACCAGTCAAAGCGACTCTCGCTCTGGCTCCCGGAGGTTCGTTCATCTGTCCATAAACAAGCGCGGTTTTATCAAGAACTCCCGATTCGGTCATCTCGTCAAAAAGGTCTCTTCCTTCTCTCGTTCTCTCTCCAACGCCAGCGAAAACTGAAAGTCCGCCGTGTTGAGTGGCGATGTTGTTGATTAGCTCCATAATGAGAACTGTTTTGCCGACGCCGGCGCCGCCGAACAAACCGATCTTTCCGCCCTTAAGATAGGGAGCAAGCAGGTCAATAACTTTAATGCCGGTGTAGAATGGCTCTAGCTTGGTTGACTGGTCGGAAAATTTAGGAGCAGGCCTGTGGATATCGTAAAATTTCTTGGCGTTTATCGGCCCGGCTTCATCCACAGGCTCCCCTGTGACATTCATAATCCGTCCAAGAACTTCTCTGCCCACCGGAGCTTGAATCGGCTTGCCAGTGTCCTGCACGTCTTGGCCTCTGGCCAGTCCTTCGGTGGCGTCCATGGCGATAGTTCTAACCATATTGTTTCCAAGATGACTCGCGACTTCAACCACCAGGTTCCAATCTCCCCCCGCCAGGGTTTTATTGGTTATTTTTAAAGCGTTATTAAGTTTGGGCAGTTTTCCGTCGGAAAACTCGACGTCAATAATTGGGCCCATAACTTGCCTAATTGTACCTACATTTACTCCAGACATTCTGAATGCTCCTTAAGAGTTAAGAGACTCGGCGCCAGAAACAATTTCTGTCAATTCAGTTGTAATGGCCGCTTGTCTCAATTTATTAGCTGTTAATGTTAAATCTTTAATCATGTCTTTACTGTTGGTGGTGGCGTTATCCATCGCCGTCATTCTCGCCCCGTGCTCGGCCGCTATCGCGTCTAGGATAGAAGTAAAAATAGTGGTGTTAAAAACCTCGGGAATAAGATTGTCCAAAATAGTTTCGACGTTTGGTTCATATTTAAAGTCCACCGGATGTTCCGCGGCAAGCTTTGTCTTCTCTTCCTCGGAAACCGTCATGGGCAGTATTTTTGAAACTCTGGACTCAAACGCGATCGCCGACAAAAAAGAATTGTAGGCCACGAAGACTTTGCCAACCTTGTCCGCCACAAAAAGATCCGCCAGTTCTCTGGCAATCCCTCTCACTTCGTCAAATTCCGGCTCGGCTTTTGAGAATGAAAAGCTTTTTTCAGCCGACACGCCTTCTCTGGCTAAAAGCTCTTTAACTTTTCGGCCAACAAAATAAAATTTAAATTCCAAGCCGCTCTGCTTTTTTAAAAAAGCTTTTATTTGCTTGAAAAGCTGGGAATTATATCCCCCGCACAGGCCCTTGTCCGAGGAAACAACCAAAATAGCGGCGCTATTATTGTTGGATTCGTTTAGAAATTCATGCCTATAATCCTGAGCCAAAGCGGAAGCCACCCTGATCGTGCTGTCGAGTTCGTTGGAATAGGGTTTAAATCCCTGGATGCGAGCCTGCGCCTTGGCAAGCTTCGCCGCCGACACAAGTTTCATGGCGCTTGTGATTTTCAAAGTACTTTTGGTACTTTTTATTCTCTTTTTTAATTCTTTTATATTCGCCATTTAAGCCTCTTACTTATTGGTAATTCGCGGAAATAAAACTTTGAATGGCCTCGTTCAACTTGGCTTCATTTTCCGACGAGATTTTCTTTTCATCTCTAATCGAATCTTTCATCCCGCCGTGCTTGGCTTTGACATGTTCCAACAGGCCGGCTTCCGCTTCCTGAATTTTATTTTTTGGAACAGCGTCAAAATAGCCCTTGGTGGCGGCATAAATGGAAATAACCTGGTCTTCAACGCTCATGGGAGAATATTGTTTTTGTTTAAGCAGCTCTACCAGCCTTTCCCCTCGCTCCAATTGCTTTCTAGTGGCTTCGTCCAGGTCTGATGCAAATTGGGAAAAAGCCGCAAGCTCTCTATATTGAGCGAGATCGAGTCTTAGAGTTCCCGCCACTCCTTTCATGGCCTTTACTTGAGCGGAACCGCCAACCCTTGAAACAGAAATACCAACGTTAACAGCGGGTCTTACCCCGGCGTTAAACAAGTCTGATTCAAGATATATCTGGCCGTCAGTAATGGAAATCACGTTTGTGGGGATATAAGCCGAAACGTCGCCTTCTTGCGTTTCAATAACAGGCAAAGCCGTCAAAGACCCCGCGCCCTCTTCATCGCTCATCTTTGCGGCGCGCTCCAACAGTCTGGAGTGAACATAAAAAACGTCCCCGGGAAACGCTTCCCTTCCAGGAGGTCTTCTCAATAGAAGCGAAAGCTGTCTATAGGCCTGGGATTGTTTGGTCAAGTCGTCATAAACAATCAAAGCGTGCTTGCCGCTGTCTCTATAGTATTCGCCCATGGTGCAACCAGTGTAAGGGGCGATGTATTGCAGTGGAGCGGTGTGGGAAGCGGTGGCTGAAACGATAATAGTGTAATCAAGGGCGCCGGCTTCTTGCAGCTTCTGATAGACCTGCCTTACAGTTGATTGCTTTTGACCGATAGCCACGTAAATACAAACAACGTTTTTTCCTTTTTGATTAATGATCGTGTCGATGGCGACGGCGGTCTTGCCCGTCTTTCTATCGCCAATAATAAGCTCTCTTTGCCCTCTTCCAATTGGAATCATGGAATCGATAGCCTTAATCCCGGTTTGCAACGGCTCGTGAACCGGCTTTCTTTTAATGATGCCGGGAGCTTTGATTTCAATATTTCGATATTCATTTGTTTTAATTTCGCCTTGACCGTCTATCGGCTCCCCAATCGCGTTTACCACGCGTCCAAGCAAAGCGTCTCCAACAGGAACCTGAACGATAGTCTCGGTTCTCTTGACCGTTGAGCCTTCTTTAATCTCAGTGTCATCGCCCAACACGGCAATGCCCACGTTATTAGTCTCAAGGTTCAAAACCATTCCCTTGACGCCATTTGCAAATTCAACAAGCTCTCCGGCCAAAACATTTTTAAGGCCAAAAACTCTTGCGACGCCGTCGCCGATAGTAAGGACGGTTCCCACTTCGCTTACATCAAGTCTTGCTTCGAAATTCGCGATTCTATCCTTGATTATTCCCGTAATTTCTTCAGGTCTCATTGTCGTGCTCATTCATTGTTCCTTTATTGCTTATTCACCTATTATTGATTCTTTAAAATGTCTTAATTGATTGTCTACAGAAGCGTCTAATTGAAGGTCTTCAACAGTCAGCCGGTACCCGGCGGTTATATCATTTGATTTCTTATAAGTAAGAAGAGGCTTCTTGTCTCCAATATATTCTCTTAAACAGTCCAACAACTTCTTCTTGTGTTCTTCCGAAATATCGTCGGCGGCTCCCACGATTTCTCCGCGCAAGAAGCCTTTTTCATGGTCGTCCCTTATAATCATTTCTTTGAATATCAAGGGAAGCAATCCAATTCTTTTTTCCTCGACAAGGTACTTTACAGCCGCCACCAACAACGGAGATAAATTCATTTTCTTTGCCAACTCTTCAAAGACGCCAATTTTCTCCTCTTCTGTAAAAACTTCTAAGAATAAAAGGCTTTCTAGTTCGTTGGAGGAATTTACAATCTCAGTTAACTTTGTCATTTCTTCGGCCATGTTGACGCCTTTATCTTTTCCAAGTTCTAAAAAAGAAGAAGCGTAAATTTTAGCCGTGTTTTGCTCTTTCATTTTCTCAACCCTTCCAAAGCTTTATCTGTGGCGTTAGTCCGTGATTCGGGATTTTCTCTTATATGTGTTTTTGCCCTGGCAATCACTTCATCTAAAAAGCTGTTGTTAAGTTTGTTTAATTGTTCTTTTTTTTCAGCTTCTATTTTTAGAGCGGCGTCTTCTTTCATTTTGGTAATCCGCTCGTCAACTTCCGTTTTGAATTCGCTTTTAAAGCTTTCAACCGACTGATCCGCGTCAGTCAAAATTTTATCTATCTCATCAGCGACGCTGTTTATTTTTTTTTGTTGAGCGTTCATCATCATTTCCGCTTCTTTGGCTTTTACACTCGCTCTTTCCAGGATTGATTTAACATTTTCCGATTTGCCAACGAAATAATTTGAAATCGGCTTTTTTAATACCCATATTAAAAACGCCAACAAAATGGTTAAATTTACAAACCCTGGAACCAAATCCAACGGGCTGCCAGCGCCTTTGCCGGCGGCGCTTGCCGCGCCAGCGGCCAAGAATAAATTGCCAAGCAACAAAAACTTCATTCTTATCCTTTCGTTATCTTCTGAACCAAGGAGCTTGCCAATTGCTCAGCCTCGCTCATAACTTGATCTTTTTTGGCTTTCACGTCTTTTAATGTTTCGTTTCTTGAATTTTCGATAAAATGATTGATTTCTTTTTCGCGCTCGCGGTAACGGGATTCTTCAACTTTTATGATTGCGCCCTTGCCGCTTTCAAGCTTTGATTTTGCCTCTTTATTGGCTTTTTGAATTTTGTCTTTGTATTCGGAGGACAGTTTGTTCACTTCTTCAAAGCGCGCTTCCGCGCTGCCTTCTAATTTGACTGTTTTTTCTTCTCTCGTTTCCAAGATATTCTGCAAATGATTGAAAAACACGAGCTTTGCCACAATGAAAACAATTAAAAAAATAACAAATTGGTAAATGATTGATTCGTTGGCTCCAAGCTGTTGGAAAATAGCGACTACCGCATCCATAGATGTACCTTAATTAAATTTAGTTTTGACAATGCTATTGAATATTCTCTAGGCGAAAGTTAGTCAAGAAGAACTTACTTTTTATCTTTCATTTTCGTAATGCCATGGAAGATAACGCCTTCCTCCACGATTAAACTTGGAGAGGTGACAGTGCCTTCAAATCTGGCCGGCTTTCGTATCTCGACTCGGGAAGTGGCCTTGATATTGCCCTTGACCGTCCCGGAAATAAGAATAACATTTGCGTTGATATCGGCGTTGATCACAGCGCCTTCTGACACGATAAGCGTGTCATTTGAAAATATGCTGCCTGTCACAACCCCTGATATCCTGACAATGCCGTTAAAAGAAAGGTTGCCTTCAAAGCGGCAACCTTCTTCTATAATGGCGCATATTTCATTATTGGCGTTCATCAAGTTTTCGATCTCCCATGATCTTAAATAAATTTTATTTCGAAACTAAATATTCAAATATGTCGTTAAATTCGGCTTCATTGTTATATTTAATAGAAATTGTACCAGCGCCGCTGGATTTTGTCTTTAGATCAAAATGATAGCCTGTTTTTTCCTCCAACTTTCTCTTTACGGCGTCTAATTTCTCATCGAAGAAAGGATTGCTTTTCTCTTTAACAGAGACCGACCTTTTCGACTTAATATTTTTTTCCAATTCCCTGACGGACCAATGGTTGTCGATGGCTTCGCGGGACAGTCTTTTTATTTTCTCGTCGTCTTTTAAGGAAGCCAATACTTTGGCGTGGCCAAAACTTAAATCCTCTTTTTGCAAATGTTGAATCACCTCGCGCGGCAGCTTTAACACTCTTAAAAAGTTGGCAATAGTTGATCGTTCTTTCCCAATTTTTTTTGCGACTTCTTCTTGAGTAAGCTCAAATTCATTCATTAACTGATAATACGCCAAAGCTTCTTCCACACAATTAAGATCGGAACGCTGCACGTTTTCGATGATGGCCATGACTAAAGTGTCTTTTTTAGTTGCCTTTTTAATGACAACCGGCACTTGGTTTAGTCCTGCCAACTTAGCCGCTCTTAAACGTCTCTCGCCGGCTATTAAAAGAAATAATCCGTCCTCTTGTGACTGGACAGTCAGTGGTTGAATAATTCCATTTTCTTTTATCGAAGCTGACAGTTCGGCGATTTCCTTGTCTTTAAAAATCTTTCTTGGTTGATCCTTGTTGGCCTTAATTTTTTCAATGGGCAATAAATAAGCGCTTTCATTTAATTGTCGTCCCGATTCTCTTTCCAAATTGTTTTGAGCTGGCACCGCGCCTGCTCCAAGCAACGCTCCCATTCCCTTGCCCAAAGCAGTTTTTTGTTTCGTTGTTTGTTTCATATTTTCCTCTCTCTTATTTTATGCTGTGTTTATAGCTGATAGTCGTCAAAGCTTGGAATCTTGAAGTTTGTCTCGTCCGCTTTTTTGGCGACGACTTGTTCTTTTAAAGAAAGCTCGTCGTTAGAAGAAAGCGCTCTTTGCTTTTCTTTAAGAATAATTTCCTTGGCCATGTTTAAATAAGCTTCGCTGCCCTTGGATGTTATATCATAGATGATAATTGGCTTGCCGTGGCTTGGGCATTCCGACAATTTAACATTCCTTGGAATAATTGTCTTAAACGTGTCTTCCGGGAAATGTCCTTTAATCTCTTGCGCCACAAGTTTAGAAAGATTGTTGCGGCCGTCATACATGGTCAAAAGGATGCCTTCGCGCTCAAGATTGGGATTTAAATTTTGCTGAATCAACTTTACCGTGTTCAACAATTGGGCAAAACCCTCCATCGCGTAATACTC